>NZ_JBTSDU010000016.1:0-35812 GCF_054605595.1 Georgenia sp.
GGGCACTCGTCCCCGCGGCGCTGCCCGGTGCCTCCCCGGCCTTGCGTGGGGCGGCGGCCGGGCTCGCCCCGGTCGCAGCGCTCCGGCCCCCGTTGCCCTGTTCCCCCAGCCGCTCGGCGAGCGGCCGACGCACGGTCCCGCTCCCGGCGGGGCTCGACGTCATACCGGGTGGGGGCGGCGACACCGGCGTGCCCGACCGGTCGCCGTCGCGTGGTGTGGTGCTCATACGTCTCCTCCGTCAGGCCCCTCGGCCGGGGCCTCGTCGACCTGCGGGCCGGCGTCGTCAGGGGTCGACGCTACCGTGTCGTCCGGCCGGGCCGCGCCCTCCTCGGTGGTTGTCGCGGCGTCGTCGGCCACGTCCCCGGGGGTCTCGGCACTGGTGCCGCTCGCCCCCAGGTGCTCCTCCTCCTCGACCTGACGCTCCACGTTTCGGGCGACGGCGATGATCCGGTCACCGGAGTCGGGCCGTGCGAACGTCACGCCCTGCGTGTTCCGCCCGGTGAGGTTGACCTCGGCGACGGCGGAGCGCACCACCTTGCCGCCCTCCATGATCACGAGGACCTCGTCGTCGGGAGCCGTGAGCAGCGCGCCGACGAGGTCGCCGCGGGACTCCACGAGGTTCGCGACCTTGATGCCCAGGCCGCCGCGCCCCTGGACGCGGTACTCGCGGACGGCGGTGCGCTTGGCGTAGCCGCCCTCGGTGACGACGAACAGCGCCGAGTTCTCGTACCAGTCACGCACGACGTCCATCGCGAGCAGCTCGTCGCCCGCACGGAACTTCATGCCGGTGACGCCGGAGGTGGCCCGACCCATCGGCCGCAGTGCCTCGTCGGTGGCGGTGAAGCGGATCGACTGACCCTTGCGCGAGACCAGCAGGAGGTCGTCCGCGGCGTCGACGAGCCGGGCGGCGACGACGCGGTCGGGGTTGCCGTCCTCGTCCTCGCGCAGGTTGATCCCGATGACACCGCCGGAGCGGTTGGTGTTGTACTCCGACAGGCGGGTCTTCTTCACCAGGCCGCGCTGCGTGGCCAGCACGAGGTACTCGGCCTGCTCGTAGTCCTTGATGGAGATCACCTCGGCGATCGACTCCCCCGGCTGGAACGCGAGCAGGTTGGCGACGTGCTGACCCTTGGCGTCGCGGCCGGCCTCGGGCAGCTCGTAGGCCTTGGCGCGGTACACGCGCCCGAGGTTGGTGAAGAACAGCAGCCAGTTGTGCGTGGACGTGACCCCGAAGTGGTCCACGACGTCGTCCTCGCGCAGCTGGGCCCCGCGCACGCCCTTGCCGCCGCGGCGCTGGGAGCGGTAGTTGTCCACCCGGGTGCGCTTGGCGTACCCACCCCGGGTGATGGTGACGACGATGCTTTCCTCGGGGATGAGGTCCTCGATGCTCATCTCGCCGTCGAAGGGGACGATCGTGGTGCGCCGCTCGTCGCCGTACTTGTCGACGACGGCGGTGAGCTCCTCACCGACGATCTCCCGCTGCCGCGCCGGCGAGGCGAGGATCTCCTTGTAGTTGGCGATCTCGGCCTTGAGCCTGGCGTACTCGTCGAGGATCTTCTGCCGCTCGAGCGCGGCGAGACGGCGCAGCTGCATGGTGAGGATGGCCTCGGCCTGCGGCTCGTCGATCTGGAGGAACGCCATCAGGCCCTGCCGTGCCTGGTCGACCGTGGGCGAGCGGCGGATGAGCGCGATGACCTCGTCGAGCGCGTCGAGCGCCTTGAGCAGGCCGCGCAGGATGTGGCTGCGTTCCTCGGCCTTGCGCAGCAGGAAGCGGGTGCGTCGGACGATGACGTCGACCTGGTGGTTGACCCAGTGCCGGACGAACCCGTCCAGGCTCAGCGTGCGCGGCACGCCGTCGACCAGGGCGAGCATGTTCGCGGGGAAGTTGTCCTGGAGCTGGGTGTGCTTGTAGAGGTTGTTCAGCACGACCTTGGCGACGGCGTCGCGCTTGAGCACGACGACCAGGCGCTGGCCGGCGCGGCCGGAGGACTCGTCCCGGATGTCGGCGATCCCGGTGATGCGGCCGTCGCGCACCCCGTCGACGATCTTCTGCGAGAGCCGGTCGGGGTTGACCTGGTAGGGCAGCTCGGTGACCACCAGGCACTGGCGGCCCTGGATCTCCTCGACGGTGACGACCGCCCGCTGGGTGATGGACCCACGGCCGGTGCGGTACATGTTCTCGATGCCCTTGCGGCCCAGGATCTGGGCGCCCGTGGGGAAGTCCGGCCCCTTGATGCGCAGCATGAGCTCGCCGAGGAGCTCTTCCTTGGTGGCCTCCGGGTGCTGGAGGAACCACAGGACGCCTTCGGCCACCTCGCGCAGGTTGTGCGGCGGGATGCGGGTGGCCATGCCGACGGCGATGCCCTCGGAGCCGTTGACCAGCAGGTTCGGGATCCGGGACGGCAGGACGGTCGGCTCCTGGTTCCGGCCGTCGTAGTTGTCCTGGAAGTCGACGGTCTCGGCGTCGATGTCCCGGACCATCTCCATGGCCAGCGGCGCCATCTTGCACTCGGTGTACCGGGGGGCCGCGGCACCGAGGTCGCCGGCGGAACCGAAGTTGCCCTGGCCGGCGATCAGCGGGTAGCGCATGGACCACGGCTGGACGAGGCGGACGAGGGCGTCGTAGATCGAGGTGTCGCCGTGCGGGTGGTACTGGCCCATCACCTCGCCGACGACACGCGTGCACTTGCTGAACGAGGAGTCGGGCCGGTAGCCGCCGTCGTACATGGCGTACAGGACCCGGCGGTGGACGGGCTTGAGGCCGTCGCGCACGTCCGGCAGGGCGCGGCCCACGATGACGCTCATCGCGTAGTCGAGGTACGAACGCTGCATCTCGAGCTGGAGGTCCACCTGCTCGATGTGATCACGCCTGGTCACGACTTCGCTGGTCTGCTCGGTGCTGCCCTGGTCCTCGGGTGGCTGGGTCACGTCTGTCCTTCTCGTCTGTTCTGTCGTTCCGGCGTGGCGTGCGCCCGCGCGCGCGGGCGGCGGCGCTCGGGTCTAGATGTCCAGGAACCGCACGTCGTGGGCGTTGCGCTGGATGAAGCCGCGGCGCTGTTCGACGTCCTCACCCATGAGGATCGAGAACGTCTCGTCCGCGGCGGCCGCCTCGCCGATGGTGACCTGGCGCAGTGTTCGCGAGTCGGGGTTCATCGTGGTGTCCCACAGCTCCTGGTCGTTCATCTCGCCCAGGCCCTTGTACCGCTGGATGCCGCTCTCCTTCGGCAGGCGCCATCCCTGGCGGGCGCCCTCGGCGAGGAAGACCTCCTTCTCCTTGTCGGAGTAGACGTACTGGTGCGGGGCGTTCGACCACTTCAGCCGATACAGCGGCGGCATGGCGAGGTACACGTGCCCGTGCTCGACCAGCGGCTTCATGTAGCGGAACAGCAGGGTCAGCAGCAGGGTGGAGATGTGCTGGCCGTCGACGTCGGCGTCGGCCATGAGGATGATCTTGTAGTACCGCAGCTTGGCGATGTCGAACTCCTCACCGATGCCGGTACCGAAGGCGGTGATGAGCGCCTGGATCTCCGCGTTGCCGAGCGCGCGGTCCAGCCGGGCCTTCTCGACGTTGAGGATCTTCCCGCGCAACGGCAGGATCGCCTGCGTCTCGGGGTCGCGGCCCTGGACGGCGGAACCACCGGCCGAGTCGCCCTCGACGATGAAGACCTCCGAGACGGTCGCGTCCCGGCTCGAGCAGTCCTTGAGCTTGCCGGGCATGGAGTTGGACTCCAGCAGCCCCTTGCGGCGCGTGGCCTCGCAGGCCTTCCGGGCCGCCATGCGGGCGGCGGCCGCCTGCTGGGACTTGCGGAAGATGTCCTTGGCCTCGCCCGGGTGGGCATCGAGCCAGTCGCCCAGGTGCGCGTAGAGCTGGGTCTGGACGAACGTGCGCGCCTCGGTGTTGCCGAGCTTGGTCTTGGTCTGCCCCTCGAACTGGGGCTCGCCGAGCTTGACGGAGATGACGGCGGTGAGTCCCTCGCGGATGTCCTCGCCGGTGAGGTTGTCGTCCTTCTCCCGCAGCAGGTTCTTCTCGCGCGCGTACTTGTTCATCAAGGAGGTGAGCGCCGAGCGGAACCCCTCCTCGTGGGTACCACCCTCGGTCGTGTTGATCGTGTTGGCGTAGGTGTGCACGGCCTCGGAGTAGCCGGAGGTCCACTGCATGGCGATCTCGAGCGAGATGCGCCGCTGGACGTCCTCGGCCTCCAGGGAGATGATCTCCGGGTGCACGAGCTCCACCTTCTTGGTGGTGTTGAGGTAGTGGACGTAGTCCCGCAGCCCCCCCTCGTACATGTAGGAGACCTCCCGGCGCCCGGTCCGGGCGTCGTCCTCGGTGCCGTGCTCGTCCCCGGTGATCTCGTCCCCGGCGTCGGTGGCCCCGGAGCGCTCGTCCGTGAGGGTGATGCGCAGACCCTTGTTGAGGAAGGCCATCTGCTGGAAGCGGGCGCGCAGCGTCTCGAAGTTGTAGTCGGTGGTCTCGAAGATGTCCTCGTTGGCCCAGAACGTCACCGTGGTGCCGGTGTCGGCGGCCGGCTCGCCCTGCGTCAGCTCGCCCGTGGGCACGCCGTCGACGAAACCCATCCGCCAGTGGGAACCCTGCCGTTGCACGTCCACCTGGAGGCGCTGGGAGAGGGCGTTGACCACGGAGACGCCCACGCCGTGCAGCCCGCCGGAGACGGCGTACCCGCCGCCCCCGAACTTTCCGCCGGCATGCAGGATCGTGAGGACGACCTCGACGGCCGGCTTCCCCTCGGACTCCACGATGTCCACCGGGATGCCGCGTCCGTCGTCGACCACGCGGACGCCGCCGTCGGCGAGGATCGTCACCTCGATGTGGGTGGCGTACCCGGCAAGGGCCTCGTCGACGGAGTTGTCGACCACCTCGTACACGAGGTGGTGCAGGCCGCGCTCGCCGGTGGAGCCGATGTACATCCCGGGGCGTTTACGCACGGCCTCGAGCCCCTCGAGCACGGTGATGTTGCCAGCGCCGTACTCCTGGGTCGTCGGCACGGTGCCCGGGTTGTGGGTGGAGGTCTGCTCGGCCGCGGTGCCGGCTGCCGGTGGCACGTTCTCGGTGAGGTCGTTCTCGGCAGCGTCATCACGGTGGTCGGCCACGATCGCAGGCTCTCCTCGTCTCGCGGGGCAACCGCCTGCCGCCGCCGGGCCCGGGGGCCGGGGCGTGGGGCCACCGCTTGAATGCCCGGTTCCGTGCAGGCGCGCACAGGCCGGGTGGGTCGGTCGATTCTACCGTGCTGGGGCCGGGAACCGCGAATATCCACAGGTGCGTCCACAACCCTGGTAGGGGTCGGCGCTCGATGTTCCGGCGATCACCCGTAGGTGTCGCGCGGCCCGCGCCCGTGGACGGACCGCAGGCCGTGCTTCCAGCTCGGTCCGCCCGGGGCGAGCACCGTGATCGAGGTGACCGTGCCCTCACCGACCTCCTCGGCCAGGCGACGCTCGAGCTGTGGCAGGAGCAGGCGCACCTGCGTGGCCCACGCCGTCGACGACGCGCGGACCACGAGCTCACCCTCCTCGAAGGTCTCGACGACGCAGTGGTCGGCGAAGTCCGCCCCGACGACGGCGCGCCACCGCCCGACGACGCCGCCCACGCTCATCGGGCGGGTCCATCCGCGTTGGGCGACCAGTCGGGCCGCGATGCCGCTGAGCGGCTGTGGGTCACGCCGCGACGGCCCCGGGCCGCTGATGCCCCAGGCCAGTCCCGGCCCGGGGCGCCAGGCGCCGGTCGCGGGGGTGTCCGGCGCGTCCTCGCCGGGCTCGGCCTCCGTGGGCTCGGCATCCGTGGGGCGACGCCGCCGCCCGGTCCGGTAACTGCCCTTGGCCCGCGCGGCCTCCCGGGCGCGGTCGAGCGCCTGGTGGGCGGCCGCGTCGGTCTCGTCCGGGCCGGCGTCGCCTGCGGCCGTGGCCCCGACCGATTCGCCCGGGGCGACGGCGGCTGCGCCGGCCGCCGGCGTGCCCGGTCCGGGGTGGGGCGTCTCAGTCATGCGTCCCCTTCCCGTCCCGCGTCACCGCGCCGCCGTGCACGGTGAACCGGGCCCCGGCGAGGGTCTCGGGGACGTCTTCCGCCACGGCGGCGGTGACGAGGACCTGCCGGGCACCCGCCACCAGGGTCGCAAGACGATCGCGGCGCCGCGAGTCGAGCTCGGCGAAGACGTCGTCGAGGATGAGGACGGGTTCGCCGTCGACCCCCCACGGTGAGGTGTCGTCCGAGCGCAGCACCTCGTAGGCGGCCAGGCGGAGCGCGAGCGCGTAGGTCCAGGACTCCCCGTGGCTGGCATAGCCCTTGGCCGGCAGGGTGCCGAGGGAGAGGGCCAGGTCGTCCCGATGGGGGCCGACGAGCGAGACACCCCGGTCGATCTCCCGGTCCCGCAGGCGCCCCATCGCCTCGATCAGGCGCCGGGTGACCGCGGGGACGTCGCCGAGGGCCTCCTCGCGCCGGGCGATGCCCGCGCGGGCTTCCTCCCCGGCCGGGCCCGGGTCGGCGAGGGTCGGCGGGCTGGGCTCCGGCACGTCGTCGGCCACGTCGACGCTCGCCCGGTAGTCGATGCGGGCGGCGCCCTGCCCGAGGCTGACCTCCTCGTAGGCGTGTGCCACGAACGGGCGCAGGAGCCGGATGAGGGAGGCCCTGGCCGCGACGAGCTGTGCGCCGGCGGCGGCGAGCTGGCCGTCCCACACGTCGAGGGTGCTCAGCTCGGGGTGGCCCCCGCGCCGCCGGACGGCGCCGGCGGACTTCAGCAGCGCGCCGCGCTGGCGCAGGACCTTGTCGTACTCGGCACGCACGGCCACGAGCCGGGGGGTGAGCTGGACGGTGAGGTCGTCGAGGAACCGGCGCCGGTGGGCCGGGTCACCCTTGACGAGGTCGAGATCCTCGGGTGCGAACACGACCGTGCGCAGCACCCCGAGCAGCTCGCGCGGGCGGGTGGGCGCGCGGTTGAGTCTGGCCCGATTGGCCTTGCCGGCCACGATCTCGAGCTCGACGAGCGTCGGTCGCTCACCATGCACGACCTTCGCCCGGACGACGGCGCCCGTGGTGCCCTGGCGCACCAGTGCGGTGTCGGCGGCCACGCGGTGGCTGGAGAACGTCGAGAGGTAGGCGACCGCCTCGACGAGGTTGGTCTTGCCCTGGCCGTTCTGCCCGACGAAAGCGGTCACGCCCGGTTCGAGGGCGAGCACGGCCTCGTGGTAGGAGCGGAAGTCGTTGAGGGAGAGGTCCGAGACGTACATCCCGTGCTCTGCCTCCTCCTGAATGTGCCCTCGCGCGGTTCGTCGTCCCGAGAATTATGCGCCGGCGGGCTTCGTGGTGTGCCCGCCGAACTGCTGGCGCAGCGCCGCCACCGCCCGCATCGCGGGGGAGCTGTCCTGCCGGGAGCTGAACCGGGCGAACAGCGCCGCGGCGATGACCGGCACGGGCACGGCCTCCTCGATGGCCTCCTCGATGGTCCAGCGGCCCTCGCCGGAGTCGTCGACCCAGTCCGAGATGTCGTCGAGGCCCGGGTCCTGCTGGACCGCGCGCACCATGAGGTCGAGCAACCAGGACCGGACGACCGTGCCGCGCTGCCAGGCGGCGAAGACGGCCCCGACGTCGGTGATGAGCCCCTTCGCCGCGAGGAGCTCGTAGCCCTCGGCGTAGGCCTGCATGAGGCCGTACTCGATGCCGTTGTGCACCATCTTGGCGTAGTGGCCGGCGCCGACCGGGCCGGCGTGGACGAAACCCTCCTCGCGCGGACCCGCCGGGCGCAGTGCGTCGAAGACGGGCATGAGGTGTGCCACGTCGGCGTCCGCACCGCCGACCATGAGGCCGTAGCCGTCGTCCCGACCCCAGACCCCACCGGAGACCCCGGCGTCGACATAGCCGACGCCGTGCTCGGCCAATGTCGCCGCGTTGGCCTGGTCCGCCTGGTAGTAGGAGTTGCCGCCCTCGACGACGACGTCGCCCTCGCGCAGGAGCGAGCCCAGCTCCGTCAGGACGGACGTGGTGGCCTCACCTGCCGGGACCATCACCCACACGACGCGACGCCGCTCGGGCAGTGCGGCGACGAGCTCGGCGAGGCTGCCCACCTGGGTGACGTCCGAGTGGGCGTCGTACCCGGTGACCTCGATACCGCCCGCGCGCAGCCGGCGCGCCATGTTGCCGCCCATGCGGCCCAGCCCGACCATCCCGATGTGCATCTCGACTCCTTCTGGGCCCGTGTCGGGCGCCTCGTGGCGAGCCGCCGCGCCCCCCGTTGCCTGCGGCAACTACTGCGTCCTCACCCTTGTCCCTGTCCCGTCCGACCACACGCCGGGCGATCAGCCCGCGAAGCGGATCGGCATGAGGAGGTAGCGGAAGGACAGCCGGTCCTCGCCCTCGAGCGATTCCTGACCGGTGAGGACAGCAGGCTTGCTCGAGTGGGTGAAGGACATCCGCACGAACGGGGTCGTCAGGGCGCCGAGGCCGTCCAGCAGGTAGTGCGGGTTGAACGCGGTGCTGATCGGTTCCCCGGTGAGGGTGGCCTCGAGGGCCTCACTGGCCTGGGCGTCGTCGCCCTGCCCCGCCTCGAGCACCATCTGGCCGTCAGTGAAGCTCAGGCGGATCGGGGTGTTGCGCTCGGCGACGAGGCTCACGCGCCGGGCCGCCTCGACCAGGGCGGCGGTGCTGGTGACGGCGTGGGTCGTCGTCGTCTCCGGGAAAAGGCGCCGGACCGGGGGATAGTCGCCCTCGACGAGCAGCGATGTCGTCCGGCGACCACCGGCCTCGAAGCCGATGAGACCGACCGGGCCCTCGGAGGCGAGGGCGACGTCGACGTCGCCGGCACTCGTCATGGCCTTGGCGACGTCGGAGAGCGTGCGTGCCCGGACCAGGGCGACGGTGGAGATCGACGGCGAGCCGGGGTGCCAGGTGAGCTCCCGCAGGGCGAGGCGGTAGCGGTCGGTGGCGAGGAGCGTGAGCTTCTCACCCTCGATCTCCATGCGCACGCCGGTCAGGAGGGGCAGGGTCTCGTCGCGGCTGGCGGCGGTGGTCACCTGGGCGACGGCCTCGGCGAGCACACCCGCGTCGATGCGGCCGCTGAGCTCGGGCATCTGCGGCAGGGCCGGGTAGTCCTCGACCGGCATCGTGAGCAGCGTGAAGCGCGAGGCGCCACAGGTGAGGACCACCTTGGTGCCTTCGAGCTCGACGTCGACGGGTTTGGCCGGCAATGCCTTGCTGATGTCGGCGAGCAGCCGGCCGGAGACCAGGGCGACACCGGGGACGTCGACGTCCGCGGCCACCTCGGAGCGGGCGGAGACCTCGTAGTCGAAACTCGAGAGGGTCACGGCACCGGCGCCCGCCTCGAGGCGTACGCCGGCCAGAACCGGGACCGGCGGTCGCGTCGGAAGCGAGCGCGCGGTCCAGGTGACCGCCTCCGCAAGGACGTCCCGGTCAACCCTGAACTTCACGATTGATGACCTTCTCTCGATGTCTCGCCGCCGGATGCACGCGACGCAGGCCAACCCTACGCGACGACCTCAACCGTCCGGTACCCGGTAGCGGTGCAGTTCTGCGGGTCTCGGTGTGGTGCGTGAAGGGCAGACGTTGGTTGTCCACAGCAATCCCTCCCAGATAGTTGTCATCGTCGTAGTAGCGCTTGTGGAGACTGTGGACAAGCGGGATCTACGCAGGTCACAGTGACAACGAGGTTGTGGGTGGCCCGGGTGGACGGGATGTGCAAAGAACGTGCCGGCGGTGGATCTGTCATTGGGCCCCTGGCTCGGTCCACCGAGACGGCACCGCGGTCCACCGAGGGGAGGGCTGTTGTCCCCAACAATCCACAGCGTCGTCCACACCTGTGAATCGTGACTTCTCGCCCAATCCGCCGGTCAGGGGGATGCGCGGGCCGCACCTGCGGACCATGGGATTCGCCGTTCGGGCGGCGCCGTTGACGATGGTCCTCGTTCCGCACGGGTGCGACTGGTCGGGCGGGAGCCCTCGCGGGTGGTGGGACCCAGCAGGGTCAGCGGGCGCGGGCGTTCTGCTTGATGCGGTTGGTCAGCTCGGTGACCTGGTTGAACGTCGAGCGCTTCTCGGCCATCTGCTCGCGGATCTTTCGGTTGGCGTGCATGACCGTGGTGTGGTCGCGGCCGCCGAAGAGCTGCCCGATCTTGGGCAGGGAGAGGTCGGTGAGCTCGCGGCAGAGGTACATGGCGATCTGTCGAGCGTTGACGAGCACCCGGGACCGGTCCGCCGAGCACAGCGCCTCGAGGGAGACGGAGAAGTACGTGGCTGTCTGGCTCATGATCAGCGTCGGGGTGATGTCCTCACCCTCGGGATCCGTGATCAGGTCCTTCAGGACCATCTCCGCCAGGGACAGCTCGACCGGCTGGCGGTTGAGGTTGGCGAACGCGGTGACCCGGATGAGGGCACCCTCGAGCTCGCGGATGTTCGTCGAGATGCGGGAAGCGATGTATTCCAGGACGTCGTCGTTGGCCTGGAGGTTCTCGTTGGTCGCCTTCTTGCGGAGGATCGCGATGCGGGTCTCGAGGTCGGGAGGCTGGACGTCGGTGAGCAGACCCCACTCGAAGCGCGACCGCAGGCGGTCCTCGAAGCCGGCCAGGTGCTTGGGCGGCAGGTCCGAGGTGATGACCACCTGTTTGTTGTCGTTGTGCAGGGTGTTGAAGGTGTGGAAGAACTCCTCGACCGTCTGCTCCTTGCCGCCGAGGAACTGGATGTCGTCGATCAGCAGGACGTCGACGTTGCGGTAGCGGCGCTGGAAGGCCTCGGCATGGTCGTCCCGGATGGAGTTGATGAAGTCGTTGGTGAACTCCTCGGAGTTGACGTAGCGCACCCGGACGCCTGGGTAGAGGTTGCGCGCGTAGTGGCCGATCGCGTGGAGGAGGTGTGTCTTGCCGAGCCCGGACCCGCCGTAGATGAAGAGGGGGTTGTACGCCTTCGCGGGGGCCTCGGCGACGGCCGTGGCCGCAGCGTGCGCGAACCGGTTGGAGGAGCCGGTGACGAAGGTCTCGAACGTGTACTTGGGATTCAGGCGCGAGGAGTCCACCCCGCTGTCCACGGCGGATGAACCCCGGTCGGCGATCGACCGCTGTGGCGGCGTCGAACGCGGGCGGTCCGCGCCCGGCGCGGGCGGTGCGTCGATGTGCTCGGCCAGGGTGGTCGGGCGAGGCTCCGGCTCCGCGGGCGCGCAGTCCTCGAGCTCGGGATCGACGGTCACCGCGAACCGCGACGGCGAGCCGGCGGCGGTGAGTGCGATGGTGATCGCTTCGCGGGCGCGGGTTTCGAGGAAGTCCTTGGCGAAGTCGCTCGGCACGGCCAGGAGCATCGTGCCGTCGATGACGCCGAGGGGTTTCGTCATGCGGATGAACGCGAGCCCGCCGCCACCGATGTCGCCGTCCGCAGTGAGGATCTCGACCGCCTGTGCCCAGGCTGCCGCGGGCGACTGTTGGTCCGGCACCTTGAAGATCCCCTTGCTGCATACGAGAGCGTGACGACGAGTGTGGCACGGGAACGAGAGATCCACACGTTTATCCACAACCTGTGGAGATGGTATGCCGCCCGTGCTCGGATGCGGTCCGCTGAGACTACCTGCTCCGACGGCCGGCGCCACGGGACCGGGGGTGGTTCCGCGCCGGCGTGCGCACGCCTGGGAGGGTCGGTGTGTGCGGCGCCATAACGCACCCCGATTGACCGGCCGGGCCGCGCTCGCGTACCGTGGGCAGGTCGTCCCGACGGAGTTTCTGGCGTGCCCCGGCGCGTCCGGACCATCAGGTCCGTGAGCCTCGTCGCGACACCGAACGCGCACTGCCAGAACGTGGCGGGGCCTCCTGAGTTACACCGACCGTTTTGGAGTACTGCCGTGAGCAAGCGGACTTTCCAGCCGAACAACCGGCGCCGTTCCAAGGTGCACGGGTTCCGTCTGCGGATGCGTACCCGCGCCGGCCGCGCCATTCTTTCCGCGCGCCGTCGCAAGGGGCGTTCCGAGCTTTCTGCCTGAGAGGCGACGGTGCTCCCGCCCCGCCATCGAATGCGTCTGTCGGACCAGTTCTCCGACACGGTTCGCCGGGGGTCGAGGAGCGGCGCACGGCGCCTCGTCGTGCACGTACGCCTTCCCGAGCACAGCCCGGAGACCGACCAGGACACCACTGACGTCCTGGTCGGTTTCGTCGTGCCCAAGAGCGTCGGGTCCGCGGTCCGCCGCAACCAGGTGAAGCGGCGGTTGCGGGCGTTGATGTGTGAGCGGGTCTCGACGCTCCAGGCCGGCTCGCGGGTGGTGGTGCGCGCGCTCCCACCGGCCGGCGACGCTGGTTACGACGACCTGGCACACGATCTCGACGGCGCGCTGGCGGGCGCCGTCCGACGGGCCGGAGCCCGTGGCGCGCTGTCCGGTGGTCCTCGTGGCTGAGCGGCAGGACCAGGAGGACGGCACCGCAGCAGCCGATGAGGACCGACCCGGGAATCCAGTGACGTGGCTGATCCTCGGCCTGGTCCGGGGCTACCAGCTCGTGGTCTCCCCGTGGTTGCCCCGTACCTGCAAGTACTACCCGTCCTGCTCCGCCTACGCGGTGACCGCCCTGCGGCGCCACGGGGCGGCGAAGGGCTCGCTCCTCGCCGGGTGGCGGCTGCTGCGATGCAACCCGTGGAGCCTCGGCGGTGTCGACCACGTGCCGCCCCACGGCAGCTGGCAGGCCCCGGAGGTGGGCGGGCACGCGCAGTGAGGAGGAAATCGGATCTCGCGGTGGGGCCAGGAGCCCGTACCCTCGGTTCATACACTCGGGGGGCGCGTCTGGGCACCGGCGCGCCGCAGCGGCACTAGGAGCAGCAGTTCATGGGCTTTTTCGACAGTATCTTGTACCCGATCATGGTCGGGGTCGCCTGGATGATGGTGCGCGTCCACGACGCCCTCGTCTTCCTGGGTATGTCCGGCGGATCGGGCTGGGCTTGGGTGCTCTCCATCGTCGGCCTGACGGTCGTCATCCGGGTGCTGCTGATCCCCCTCTTCTTCAAGCAGATCAAGGCCTCCCGCGGCATGCAGCTGGTGCAACCGGAGATGGCCAAGCTCCAGGCGAAGTACAAGAAGAAGACCGACCCTGCTTCTCGTCAGAAGATGCAGGAAGAGATGATGGCGCTGTACCGGAAGCACGGCACCAACCCGTTCGCCTCCTGCCTCCCGCTGCTGCTGCAGATGCCGATCTTCTTCGCACTGTTCCGGGTGCTCAACAGCCTGGGCCCGCTTTCCAGGGGAGACCTGGTGGGCGGACGGGACAGCATCGGCCCGCTCACCCAGTCGCTCGCTCAGCAGGCGGAGAGTTCGACGCTCTTCGGTGCGCCGATCTCCGAGACGTTCCTGTCCTCGGACGACGTCGTGGTCAAGGCCGTGACGGTCGTCCTGATCGTGCTGATGTCCGTCACCACCTTCACCACGCAGCGTCAGCTCACGATGAAGAACATGCCCGCCGCGGCGCTCGACAATCCGATGGCGCGGCAGCAGAAGATGCTGATGTACATCCTGCCGCTCGTCTTCGCCGTCTCCGGGGTGAACTTCCCGATCGGTGTGCTCATCTACTGGTCGGTGTCGAACCTGTGGTCGATGGGCCAGCAGTTCTACTCCATCCGTAAGCAGCCGGCGCCCGGTTCGGAGGCCGACAAGGCCCGCCAGGCGCGACTGGCCCGGCGGCGCGCCCGGCAGGGGCTTCCGCCCGAGACCGCCGAAGAGGCGGCGCAGACCGAGGAGGCCGAGCCCCGCGGGCAGCGCGAGCAACCCAAGCGCAAGGATCGGGCGAAGAAGTCCGGGCCGACCGAGGGCGCCGTCGACGAGCCGACCGTTCCGGCGGAGCCCGAGGGGGCGGCGGACGCCGCCGGCGGGGAAGAGCCAGAGGACGACGGCGAGGTCCGTGGGAAGGACGGCCTGACGGCGGGCGAACGTGCGCAGAAGCGCTACGAGACGCGCGCCGCACAGCGCCGGGCGGCGGCCCAGAAGCGGAAGCAGCAGGCCAAGAAGAAGAAGTAGCACGGGCGGCACAGCCCCCACCCACACCAGCTCCGCCGGGTCGGCGGAGAGCGCGATCGAGATGAGGACACCCATGAGCGAGGATGAGACGGTCGAGACCCCGCGTCCGGTAGGCGACGGCGTGAGGCGGTTGGAGGAGGAAGGCGAGATCGCGGCGGACTACCTCGAGGAGCTCCTGGACATCGCGGATCTCGACGGCGACATCGACATCGACGTCGACCACGGTCGCGCCGCGGTCGAGATCGCATCCGAGGACGACGGCGATCGTTGGCTCCGCCGGCTGGTCGGCCCGCAGGGCGAGGTGCTCGACGCCGTGCAGGAACTGACGCGCCTCGCCGTCCAGGCGAAGACGGGCGAGCGCAGCAGGCTCATGCTCGACATCGCCGGCTACCGCAAGCAGCGGCGGGTCCAGTTGACCGAGATCGCCAACGAGGCGGTGGCCAAGGTGCGGAGTTCGGGTGAGCGGGTGCCGTTGGACCCGATGAACCCGTTCGAGCGAAAGGTCGTCCACGACGTCGTCGCGGCGGCCGGGCTGGTCAGCGACTCGGAGGGTGTCGAGCCGTCGCGGTACGTCGTGATCCGGCCGGAGTGACCAGCGGGCACGAAACGTCGGACGAGGGCGTGGGCGACGCCGACCGGGCTCTGGTGCCCGGCGTCGAGGAGCCGTCCGCGGCCATGCGCTCCTTCTTCGGGCCGGCATGGCCGGCGGTCGAGCAATTTGCGCAGATGTTGGTGGCGGAGGGTGAGCTGCGTGGCCTGATCGGCCCGCGCGAGCTGCCGAGGTTGTGGAGTCGGCACATCGTCAACTCGGCAGCGGTGTCGGTCTTTCTGCCGACGGACGTGGCTGTCGCCGACGTGGGCACCGGGGCCGGCTTTCCGGGCATTATTACGGCCGCGATGCGTCCTGAATTGAACGTTCACCTGATCGAACCGATGGAGCGGCGCGTTGCGTGGCTTGTGGAGGTGGTGGGGGAGGTCGGGCTCGACAACGTCGAGATCCATCATGCGCGCGCGGAGGACCTTCACGGCAAGGTGGCGTTCGGCGCGGTCACCGCGCGAGCGGTCGCCGCGATGGACAAGCTTGCCCGGTGGACGCTCCCGCTCGTGGCTCCCGGAGGCAGCCTCGTGGCGCTCAAGGGTGAACGCGCCGGCCTTGAGGCCGAGCGCGCGAGGGAGGTCCTGAAGAAGCTGGGCGTCGTACGGACCCAGGTGCATCACGTGACCCCCCTGGCGGGCGTGGAGCCCACGACCGTGGTGGTGGCGACCAAGCGGGGCTGATCCCGTAGGGCGCCGCGCCCCCGGGCGCTCCTTCCGCTGGGGGGCCTGCGCGAATGCTGCCGCCACGCTCCGGCCGCAGGCGCTCACGATCGCGCGGGCCGGCCAGCTGGGCGATTGGCGGGCGTCCCCGGCGGCGCTGCACGCGACGTCCCGCGGGCGCTGCACGCGACGGCTCCTACCGACACCGCCAGTGATGCCCTCCGAGGTCTCACGCCGTCTCCCCCGGCGATGTCTCGCCTGGTGTCCTCCGGTGACGCTTCATGTGGTGTCACCCAGCGGTGTTTCACGTGGTGCCTCGCCGCGGTGTTTCACGTGAAACGAACGAGTCGTCGCGGGAGAGGCGCGTTCCTGGGAGGAGGGCTGCCATCATCCGGTAAGTATCGCGGCGCCTGAGTGCGGGATGTACCGGTCTTGCTGCCGAGGTACGGGACGCGTGTTGGCACCGAGCGGATGTGGTCGACGTGACGAGCGCGCGCCGGTGCCCGCGTCCCCTCGCCAGGTTGCTGCGTCGGTTCGCTGGGTGGGGACATGTCTGCGTGGTCGGGGGGCGCGCCTGAGCTCGGAAGCCCGCGAGGCCGGCGCGCCCGCGGGGAGGCCCACCCCGCCCGCCCTGACGAAGCACGCGGGGTTGCACGTGGAACGGTCACGACGTAGGCACCCCGGTCGCTGAGTCCAGACCCCACTACGGACACCTCACCAGGGGTGAGGGCGGACCGCTCTGCACGGCTGACCTCGTCCGGCCCGTCGAAGGGCTCCGTTGGTGGGCGGCGGCGAGAACGCGCACGGGTCTGCGCGACCTGCTGGGATCCTCGGGGGTGCTTCGTTTCACGTGGAACGGTGCGGATGTGCGATCTCGAGGTGGTGCGCGCGGCCACGGGTCGCCAATGCGCTCTGTTTCACGTGAAACCAAGGGCGTGTGAAGCAGGCCGCTGCTCACCGCGTGAGCGCGGGGCTCGGAAGCGCTCGAACGGGCCGCCACTGGAGCGGAGCACCGACGCGCCCACGCAGTCGTCCGTCAGCCGTAAGCCACCCACCGCCGTCCGGCTGCTCTGATCAGCTGGATGGCGATCGAAGGGTGTTGCTGGAGAAGTGGTGCCAGGAGCGCATGCCGCCGGAGCGTGGCAGCCGATGTTCCACGTGAAACGACCCGCCCGGAGGGCCCAGAAGCCGGGAAGTCCCAGTCACCGGGAGCAAGATTCCCCGACGCCCACACGAACAGGCCCGGTTGGACCAGGAGATGTTTCACGTGAAACGCCCCGCGGCGCGCCGTCCAGATGCGGGCGATGTCTTGGCCCCGTTCTACGATGACCGGAGCCACGGAATCCACCAGAAGGGAACGCTGTGCCTGAGGAGCACGGAGCGAGCGCTCAGTACGAGCAGGTCGGGCACGGGTCGGGACGGGACGAGATCGGACGGGCCGCCCTCCTGCGCAGCGTCCCGGACGCCGACGACACCACACCGCTCGCGCAGCAGCTCGCCGAAGACGCCCGCCGACGGATTCGACTGACCGGCACCCGGTTCGCCAGACCCGAGAACACCCGCATCTTCACGATCGCCAACCAGAAGGGCGGCGTGGGGAAGACGACGACGGCGGTGAACATGGCGGCCGCTCTCGCCACCGGCGGATTGCAGGTCCTCGTGATCGACAACGACCCGCAGGGGAACGCGTCCACGGCCCTGGGCATCGACCATCACGCCGGCGTGCCGTCGATCTACGACGTGATCATCAACGACGTCCCCATGGCCGAGGTCGTCCAGCCGTGCGACGCGGTGGCCGGCCTCGAGGTGGCCCCCGCGACGATCGATCTCTCGGGCGCGGAGATCGAGCTCGTCTCGCTCGTCGCCCGAGAGAACCGCCTGCACAAGGCGATCGAGAGCTATCTTCAGTGGCGCGCGGAGAACGGGCAGCCCCGGATCGACTATGTCCTCATCGACTGTCCACCGAGCCTCGGGCTGCTGACCATCAATGCCTTCGTGGCGGCACAAGAGGTCATGATCCCGATTCAGTGCGAGTACTACGCCCTCGAGGGACTCTCGCAACTGCTCAAGAACATCGAGCTCATCCGCGGTCATCTCAACCCCGATCTACATGTGTCGACGATCGTGCTGACGATGTTCGACGGCCGCACCAATCTGTCCAGAGAGGTGGCGAACGAGGTGCGCGAGCACTTCCCCGAGCAGACCCTCACCGCCGCGATCCCGCGCTCCGTGCGGATCTCGGAGGCGCCGAGCTACGGGCAGACCGTGCTCACCTACGATCCCGGCTCGACCGGCGCCCTCGCCTACCAGGAAGCCGCGCACGAACTCACCCGCCCGGACGCCGGCCAGGATGCTCCGGGAACCACCAGGACGGCGGCCACGGCCGAGGAGGAGAACAGATGAGTGAGAAGCGTCGCGGCCTCGGGCGGGGGATCGGAGCCCTGATCCCGTCCGGCCCGGGGACAGCCACCATCGCCCGGCCGGTGGACGTCTTCTTCACCCCATCCTCGGGCACCGCACCCTCGGCCGAGGAGGCGACCCGCGAGGGAGACGAGGAGACCGGGGAGACCAGGCGGCCGCCGACCAAGGCCCAGGCTGCCGCACAGTCGCTGATGGCGCCGAGCAAGGCGGCCCGCGCACGCTCGGCCAGCGCCCAGCCGCGGCGCGCGGCCAAGCCGGCCGGAGCAGCCAAGCCGGACGAATCCGTCACGCCGGACGAATCGGTCAGGTCGGCTGAGCAGACCAGACCGGTCCCAGCGGCCGGCGCCGCCGAGGACACCCCGGACCAGGAGCCGGCGCCGTCCGTCGGTTCGCCACGGGCGGGAGCCGCCGATGCCACGCCGGACGACGGCGCCCTCGTCCCCGTGCCGGGGGCGCAGTTCGCCGAGCTGCCGGTGGGCCAGATCGTGCCCAACACCCGGCAGCCGCGTCAGGTGTTCGACGAGGACGACCTCGACGAGCTCGCTGCGTCGATCCGTGAGGTCGGCGTGCTCCAACCGGTCGTGGTGCGCCCGCTCGCCGTCCAGCCCACGAACCCGGACGAACCGCGCTTCGAGCTGATCATGGGCGAACGGCGCTGGCGCGCGAGCCGGCAGGCCGGGAACGCCACCGTGCCTGCCATCATCCGCGACACGACCGACGGCGACCTCCTGCGGGACGCGCTTCTCGAGAACCTTCACCGGGCGGACCTGAACCCGCTCGAGGAGGCGGCCGCCTACCAGCAGCTCCTCGGAGACTTCGGCTGCACGCATGATGAGCTCGCCGCCCGTATCGCCCGGTCCAGACCCCAGATCTCCAACACGCTCCGCCTGCTGAAGCTCCCGCCGCTGGTGCAGCGTCGAGTGGCCGCCGGGGTGCTCTCGGCAGGTCACGCACGTGCCCTCCTGGGCCTGTCCGACGGCGCCGCCATGGAACGGCTGGCGCAGAAGATCGTCGCGGAAGGGCTCAGCGTGCGGGCCACCGAGGAGATCGTCGCGCTCGGCGACGAGCCGGCCGCGCCGGAGATGCGGCGGCGGCCACGCACCACCGAGTACGCGGAGGGGCTGGACCACCTGGCCACGCGCCTGGCCGACCGGCTCGACACCCGCGTCAAGGTGAACCTCGGTCAGCGCAAGGGGCGGATCGCGATCGAGTTCGCCTCCGTGGAGGACCTCAACCGCATCCTGGACGTCCTCGCCCCGGGCGAGCAGCACGTCGGCGCCGCCGACTGAGGACGGCTCCACGGTCGGGCCCGGGGCTTCGCGGCCTTCAGTCGGTGAGGGCTGCCCTGACGATCGCGAGGTAGAGCTCGTCGAGCCCGTCCGGGCCGGCCTGGGCGGCCTGGGGGAAGAGCGAGGTCTCGGTCATGCCCGGGGCGACGTTCACGTCGAGGAACCAGGCCGTGCCGGCGTCGTCCAGGATCATGTCGGTGCGGGAGAGATGACGCAGCCCCAGCGTGGTGTGGACGGCGACGGCGAGCTCCCCCACGGTCCGGGTGCGCTCCTCGTCGAGCCGGGCGGGCACGAAGTACTCGCTCCGCCCGGCGTTGTACCGGGCGTCGTAGTCGTAGGGGCCCTCGGTCACGATCTCGACGGCGGGCAGCGCCCGCGGCCCGTCCCCGAGGTCGACGACGGACACCGCCACCTCGGTGCCGGTGACGGCGCGTTCGATGAGGGCCTCGTCGCCGTAGGCGAAGCAGGCGACCATCGCCTGGGGCAGCTGGTCGGACTCCGTGACCACGGTGACGCCGAGGGCGGAGCCGCCGCTGGCGGGCTTGACCACCAGCGGGAGGTCGAACCGGGCCTGGACGGCGTCCAGCACCGTCTGGGCGCCGACCTCGCGGAAGAGTGACTGTGGCAGGGCGGCGTAGTCCGGTGTCGGCAGGCCAGCGGCGCGGAGCACGGATTTGGCGACGGGCTTGTGTGAGGCGAGCCGGCAGCCGGCCGCGAGCGTCCCGACGTAGGGCAGGTCGACCAGGTCGAGCAGGTCCTGCAGGGATCCGTCCTCGCCGGTGGAGCCGTGCACCAGGGGCCACACCACGTCGGGCCGCAGTGCGCTCAGGTGCGGGATGAGACCGGCGTCGACGTCGAAGACCTCCACGCGCAGGCCCCGGCCCCGCAGCGCGCCGGCGACCCGGCGGCCGGACCGGATGGACACCTCACGTTCGTGCGAGAGCCCGCCGGCCAGGATCGCCACCGTGGGGTGGTCGGGGAGCACGGCGGGTGCCGGGTCGACGCCGGGGGCGTCGGGCATGTGCGCGTTCATCAGGATCCTTCCGCTCAGACCTGGTCGGGGGAGGGAAACTCGACGGTCTCGTGGGACCGGGCGTGCGCCGCCGGGCCGAACATGTCCACCAGCTCCGCCTCGGCGTGCACCACCGTCGAGAGCCGCCGCACACCCTCACGGATGCGCTCCGGCGTCGGGTAGCAGAACGACAGCCGCATGTGGTCGTGACCCTGGCCGTCGGCGTAGAACGCGGTGCCGGAGACGTAGGCGACCAGGTTGGTCACCGCGCGCGGGAGCATCGCCTGGGCGTCGAGACCGTCCGGGAGGGTCACCCACGTGTAGAAGCCGCCCGTCGGGACCGTCCAGCGGGCCTCGGGGAGGAACTCCGCCAGGGCGCCGAGCATGGCGTCGCGGCGCTCCCGGTACATCTGCCGGTACTCCTTGACCTGCCCGTACCAGTCGTAGCCGGCGAGGTAGGTGGCGATGGAGAGCTGGCTCATGTTCGACGGCGAGAGGATCGCCGACTCGCTCGCCAGCACCAGCTTCTCCCGCACGGCGTGCGGCGCGGCCGCCCAGCCCACCCGGTAGCCGGGGGCGAACGTCTTCGAGAACGAACCCAGGTACACCACGCCGTCGGGGGCGTAGCTCTTGAGGGCGCGCAGCGGGTCGCCGTCGAAGCCGAGCAGGCCGTACGGGTTGTCCTCGAGGATGAGCACGTGGTGGCGTCGGCAGATCTCCACGATCTGCGGACGGCGTTCCTCGGACAGGGTGACGCCGGCCGGGTTGTGGAAGTTGGGGACCGTGTAGAGGAACTTCACCGTGCGGCCCGCCCGCTCGAGCTCCGTCAGGGTCCGCTCGAGCTCCGCGGGCACGAGCCCGTCGGCGTCCATCGCCACGTGGACGACGTCGGCCTGGTACGCGCGGAACACCCCCAGCGCGCCCACGTAGCTCGGGGCCTCCGCGACGACGACGTCGCCCGGGTCGATGAAGATCTCGGTGACCAGGTCCAGCGCCTGCTGGGAGCCGGTGGTGACCACGACGTCGTCCGGGTGTGCGGCGACCTGGTCGTAGCGCATGACCTCCACGATCTGCTCCCGCAGCTCCTCCTCGCCCTGGCCACCGCCGTACTGCAGGGCCTTGGTGCCACGGTCCCGGATGAGCTTGGCCGTCATCTCCGCGATGAGATCGAGCGGCAGCCCGTCGATGTTGGGCATGCCGCCGGCGAGCGAGACGACCTCGGGCCGGTTGGCGACGGCGAAGAGCGACCGGACCTCCGAGGCGCGCATGCCGTGGGCACGCTCGGCGTAGCTGGAGTACCACGGGTCGAGGCGGGTGCCGGCTCGGGCGGCAGCAGCAGCGGCGGCGTGCGGCCGGCCGTGCTCGCCCGGATCCGTCTGCACACCCTTGCCCATCGTCTTCTCCTCGACGCTCGGACGGTCAGCGCGTGTCGCGGCCCGTCCCGGGGCAGTCTGCCACTGCCCGGCGAAGCGCGTGACGGCGCCTCGCCGGGTGGTCGCAGCAGCTGCCTGCCGGGCGCCACGCTCGGCGGGCAGGCCGGCGCGGCGCCGGACGCTCAGAGGAACTCGGCCAGATCCTGGAGCAGGGCCTTCTTGGGCTTGCCGCCGACGAGGGACTTCACGAGCTCCCCGCCCGCGTACACGTTGAACGTCGGGATCGAGACGATCCCGTACTTCTGCGTGACGGCCGGGTTGGCGTCGGTGTCGAGGGTGACGAACCGCATCCTGTCGCCGTGCGCCGCGGCGATCTCCTCGACGATGGGCGACATCTGGCGGCACGGGGCGCACCAGTCGGCCCAGAAGTCCACGAGCACGGGGACGTCGGAACCCAGCACCTCGGCGTCGAACGTGGCGTCGGTGACGGCGGGCAGGCCGCTCACGCGCGGATCCCGGCCGCGGCGTGGGCCGGAGCGGCGGCCTCGTCCAGCGCGGTGAGGTAGCGCTCGGCGTCGAGGGCGGCGGCGCAGCCCGTGCCGGCAGCCGTGATGGCCTGCCGGTAGGTGTGGTCGACGGCGTCGCCGCAGGCGAACACCCCGGGCAGGTTCGTCACCGTCGTCGGGGCGGCGACCGTGATGTAGCCCGCGTCGTCCAGGGTGACCTGACCGGCGAGCATCTCGGTGCGCGGCACGTGCCCGATCGCGACGAAGATGCCCGTCGCGTCCAGCTCGCGGAGCTCACCGGTGACGGTGTCGCGCAGCGTGACGGAGGTGACCTTCTGCTCACCGTGGATGGCGGCGATCTCGGAGTTCCACGCGAACTCGATCTTCTCGTTGTTCTGCGCACGCTCGGCCATGATCTTCGACGCACGCAGCTCGTCGCGCCGGTGCACCACGGTGACCTTGTCGGCGAACCGGGTCAGGAACGTGGCCTCCTCCATGGCGGAGTCACCGCCGCCGACGACGACGATGTGCTGGCCGCGGAAGAAGAACCCGTCGCACGTGGCACAGAAGGAGACGCCACGCCCGGAGAACGTCTTCTCCTCCGCCAGGCCGAGCTCCTTGTACACCGACCCGGTCGCCAGGATCACGGTCCGGGCGGAGAAGGTCTCGTCGTCGTCGGTGGTGACGGTCTTTATCACGCCGGTGAGGTCGACGGAGACGACGTCCTCGTAGCGGACCTCGGCACCGAAGCGCTTCGCCTGGTCGGCCATGTTCTCCATGAGCTGGGGGCCCATGATCCCCTCGGCGAAGCCGGGGAAGTTCTCCACCTCGGTGGTGTTCATCAGCGCACCGCCCGCGGTCACCGACCCGGCGAACACGACCGGCGCCAGGCCCGCCCGGGCCGCGTAGATCGCCGCGGTGTACCCGGCAGGTCCCGATCCCACCACGATCACGTCGTGCACGGTGCCATCAACGTCTGTCATCTCAGTCCTTCGCTCATGCCAGTCCGGGGCGTCTTGTTCGCCACCTGTCCAGCAGATGCAACCGATGGTACGGCGCTGGTGTTCCCGGGCCCGGCCGCCACGGCGCACGTCCCGCGGGACGTGGGACGCGTCAGCGCAGCGTCAGCTCGGCGATCTCGAGGCGGTTCTTCCCATCGGAGGCCGCGACCGGCAGGCTCGGGAACCACAGGACGAGGCTGTCCGTCTGGACCGGCTCGGCCAGCTCGAACACGGAACCTGGCCCCATCGGGCCGTCGGCGAGCACCTCCCCGCCGGTCGGGTCGGCCGCGGTGGTGGCCCGCACCTCGACGAGACCACCCTCGCCCATGAGGTCGATGACCACCGCGCTGACGAGCGTCGGCTGCTCGAGCGTGACCGCCAGCCCGATGCCGTCCTTCATCCCGTACTGCGGGTTCACGTAGGAGCGCGAACGCCAGAACGAGGCCGGGTCGCCGTCCAGCGCGCGTCCGGTGAGATCGGGGTTCTCCGCGCCGTCGCCCTGCGGGTCCAGGGGCACGAGTGCCGCGATCACGGGCGGGACCGGGGGCGTCGTGGGGTCCGCGGCCGGGGTCGGGGACGGTGCGGTCTGCGTCGGTGCGGCCGGGGTGGGATCCGGCAGGGACACCGGGTCCGGCGGGGCGAAGAGGATGCGGATGGAGATGAGCAGGAGCACCAGGACGATGACGCCGATGACGGCGAGCACGACCGGCGTCGGGTCGAGCCGCCGCTCGGTGAAGGGCACTTCGGGGCCGTCCACGTCCGGCGGCGTGAACAGATCCTCGTCGTCGGGTGGACGGCCCTCCCGGAGCGTGCGGACGCCCTCGGAGACGCGGCGGGACCCGGCGGCGATGCCGGCCGCGGCGCTGCGTGCGGCCCCCGCGGTCCGGGTGCCGAGCTCGCCGAGCGAGTCCGCGATCCGGGTGTGCCGCGCCGGCGCGGACGCGGGGGCGTCCTGGTCGGCGGTCGACATGATGCGCGTGAGCTCCGGCGCCTCATGGTCCGTGGCGGGACCCGGTGCCCCGCGGCGGACCCCGGGGGCGGTGGCCCCGCCGGTGGCGTCCGTGTGCTCGACGTCGGGGGCGTCGCTCGCCGGCAGGTCAGCGGCCGGGGGCCCGGGTGGGGGGCCGATGGCGTCGGCCGGATCGTCGGCCTGGTCGTTCACCCGGGTCCAGGCGGGGCGCGTGATCCTGGGCCCGGCGGCCGCCTGGTCCGGTGCGGCGCCGGGCGGGCCATCGGCGCCCACCGGCGGGGCCGGGGCGGCGGCGGTGGCCCCGCCCGTCACGGACTCGTCGGGCTGGGCCACGTCCGCGGCGGCCGGGTCGTCGGTGGGTGCAGCGGCGGTGTCGTCAGGTACGGGTGCGTCACCGGGCGATGGTGCCGCGGCCGCTGCGGCGCCGGGAGCCTCGGTCGTGGTCGTGGTCGTGGTCGCGGTCGCGGTCGTGGGTGCTGCGGCCGGCGGCGGCACGGGGTGGGCGAGCGCCGCGTCGACGTCGGGCCAGGGCGCGAGCAGGCGGATGAGCTCCCCGGTGCTCCGCGGCCCCTTGCCCTCGATCAGGGTCGCGGTGCACAGGGCGTCGAGGTCGGCGGGGACGTCGGCGCGCAGCTCCCGGGGCGGGACGATCGCCCCGCCCAGCGCGTCGCCCGGCCGGGCGTCGTCGGGGTGGCTGACCGGCCAGACCCCGGTGAGCGCGAGGTACACCAGCCGCACGAGGTCGACCGTGTCCCGACGGGAAGCGGTGAGCGGGGAGTCGTCCGGGCCGGCGGTGCCGCGCAGCAGGGCGTCGACCCCGAGACCGGTCACCAGCACCTCGCCGTCGGGGGTGACGTGGAGGCTGCTCGGCCGCAGCGCCTGGTGGCGCACCCCCTGACGGCGCGCGGCCTCGAGGGCGCTCGCGGCCTCGCCGACGACGGCGCGCGCCTGCACGGCGCTCATGCCCGCGGCGGCGATGGTGGCGAGGTCGGGGCCGCGCACGACGTCGGTGACGACGTAGGAGGCTCCCGGGTGCGCGCCGACGTCCAGGACGCGCAGCAACCGATGGTCCTCGACCAGGGAGGCGCGGCGAGCGGCGTCCAGCGCGTCGGCGGCGCGGGAGGTGGTGAGCTCGAGGACCCAGACGTCGCGGGCGAGCACCGTGTCGTGCGCGAGCCAGCGGGTGACGTCGCCCACGGGCGCGCCGTCGTCGGGGACCACCGCCCTGAGCTCGTACCGCCCGCCGAGCAGGCGTGGTTCGGGGCTCCCGGTGCCGTCGGCGTCCAGCTCTGCGCTCCTCATCCTCATGTCCGCCGGCGCCCGCCGGCTGCCGCCGAGTCTACGCAGCGCCGCGGCCGCTCCGAGCAGCGCCGGGCCGGCGGGTGCGGGTGCGCGGCGCCCCGTCGCGTCGACCAGGCTCGCCACCGGCCGCAGGACGGTCCACAGCTCGTCCACCTGCAGCACCCGCAGCAGCGCCACGTACAGGGCGACCATGACGGCGCCCACCACCAGGGTGCGCCACAGCGCACCGGGCACGTCGAGTTCGGCGCCGGAGGTGCCGAACAGCCGGAGCAGCACCCAGCCGACCAGCATCGTCGGGCCCACGGCCAGGGTCAGGCGCAGGTAGGTGCGCAGCACGTGCGCGCCGTCGAGGGAGCGCAGGCGCGGTCGTAGGCCCAGGTACGTCACCGCGGCCCCCGCCGTGTTGGACAGCGCCATCGCGGCGCCGATCCCGACGACCGTCCACTGCGGGGGCAGCAGCATCGACGCCAGCGCGCCCACCGTGACGACGGCGATCATCGGCACCTGGAGCCAGAACAGGCCGCGGGCGTCCTCGAACGCGTAGTAGACGCGCTGGACCACGGTGAACGCCCCGACGCCCACGAGCCCCACCAGCATCGCGACGAGCACGCGGGCGATCGACTGCGCCTCCGTGTAGGAGACCGTGCCGGTGATGACGCGCACGACCGGCAGCGCCAGCACGATCAGCGCGCCCGCGGCGAAGACGGTGAACACCCCCACCGTGCGCAGCCCGAGCGAGAGGTCCGCCCGCACGGCGTCGAGGTCCTTGCCGGCGGCGTTGCCGGCCATCCGGGTGAACAGTGCGGTGACCAGCGAGACCACCACGAGGGAGGTCGGGAGGGAGTACACGAGGTAGGCGGTGTCGTAGGCGGCGTTGCCGGGCACGTCCAGCGCGCCCACCCCCACGTTCGATGCGCGCGCGGCGGCCCGGGAGATCGCCACCGTGCTGATCTGCCCGACGGCGACTGCGGCGAACACCCACATCGCCACCTTGCTGGCGCGGCCCAGGCCGGAGCCGCGCAGCCGCAGGTCCGGGCGGAACCGGAAGCCGGAGCGGCGCAGCGGCACCAGCAGCACGGCCGCCTGGGCGGCCACCCCCAGCGTTGCCGTCCCCGTCAGCACCGCGACCCGGGAGACCGTCCAGATCCCAGCGCCGGTGGCGTCGGTGGCGTCGACGCCACCGAAGGCCACCAGGTAGACGACGAGGCCGAGGATCGCGACGACGTTGTTCACCGCCGGCGCCCACATGTACGGCCCGAAGATCCCGCGCGCGTTGAGGATCTGGCCCAGCACCGTGTACATGCCATAGAAGAACACCTGCGGGATGCACCAGTAGCCGAACGTGACGGCCAGGTCGTACCACTGCGGTTCCAGGGACCCGGCGAAGATGCTGACCAGTACCCCGGCGCCCACGGTCAGCAGCGCCGTGATCGCGCCCAGCCCGAGGATCGCGAGCGTGACCAGCCGGTTGACGTAGGCCTGGCCGCCGTCGTCGTGCAGGCGGATGGCGCGCACGATCTGGGGCACGAGGACGGCGTTGAGCACGCCGCCCGCGATGAGCATGTAGATGACGTTCGGCAGCTTGTTCGCGACGGCGAACGCGTTGGCCGCGCCGTAGTTGATCCCGATCGCGGCACCGAGCAGCAGCGGGCTGCGCACGACCCCCAGCAGCCGGGAGACGAGCGTGCCGGTGAACATCACCACCGAGGAGCCGGCGACGCCGCGCGGCTCGCTCATCCCAGATCCTCCGGTACCGGGACCGGTTCGTTCGGGTCCATCCGGGGACCGCGCCGGACGGTGCGAACGATGCCCGCCACGAGCAGGACCGCCAGCGCACCGGCGAGGACGGCCGTCCCGACGTTCTCCCAGTCGGGCCGGGCCCGCACATGCAGCTCGGTGACGGCGCCGAGGGGCTCGCCGTCGGGCGTGCGCAGCAGGACGTCGACCGGCACGTCGCCGCTGCCGACCGCCCGCACCGGCACCTGCGCCGTCGCCTCGGCGCCGGCCGGCACGGTGACGGTGACGGACTCGGGCACCTGGAGGCGCGGGTCGAAGGGTTCCAGCACCACCTGCACGACGACGTCGACGCCGAGGTCGTTGCGGACGTGGATCGGGATCTGGGCGGAGGCGTTGATGAGGTTGAGCGTCGAGGAGGGCAGGGCCGTCACGGCGTCGCCGATGGCGGCGAGCTGTGCGCCGACGTGCTCGACGAGGCCGGCTCGGCCACCGGGGTCCGCCCGCCAGGCGACGGACAGCACCGGCGCGAGCGCCGTCTCGGCGGCGTCGAGCAGGCCCTGCGGGTCCGGGGTGATGGACGCGACCACCCGGGCCTGGGCCTGGGCCGACGCCGCGGCCCGCAGCACGGCGCCGTCGAGCTCGCCCACCGCGTCCGCGGCGGTGGGCAGCTCCGTCCGGGACAGCGCGGGAGCCTCGAGGTCGAGGACCCCGGAGAGCGTCGTCGGCTCGACCCAGGGGGCCGCCGCCAACGCGGCGAGCACCTCCCCCAGGTCGGTGGCATCGCCGTCGAAGTCCCGCGGCAGGGCCAGTACCAGCGGGCGGGGGTCGGAAGGGCGCTCGCGGGCGATGACGGCGGTCTGTGCCAGGAGGAACTGCCGGGTGGTCAGCGGGTCCAGATCGACGAGCTCGTCGGAGCCGCTCGCCACCCGCGGCAGGAGCCGGCCGGCGAGGCTGGCCGAGGCGTACTCGTCCGTCAGCACCGCCTGCGTCGTGCCGTCCTCGAGCGGGACGGTGGCGCGCGCGGAGGCGGTGTACGTCAGGCCGGTGGTCGGGGTCAGCGCGGCGGCGGGCAGGACGACGGCGGCGGCGCCGGTGGCGGTCGCGGCCGCGACGGACTCCTGGTCCGCCGAGACGGGCCAGGCGACGTCGGCCCGGACGCCGAGCTCGGTGGCGAGCGGTGCGGCCCGGTCGAGCGCATCCGTCAGGAGCTCGGTCCGGCCGGCATGGGCGAGGGCGGAGACGTCCGCGTCCGCCCAGGGCAGCACGAGGATCTCGCGGCCGGCGGTGCTGGTCAGGGTGGTCAGGCTCTCCCGCAGGGCGGCTGCGGCCGCTGCGCCCGGGTCCGTGCCGGCGGCGTCGACAGCTGCGCCCGCGGCCGGGCGCTCGGCGTCGGCCGGGGGGAGCGGGATGAGGTCGGTGGCCGCGGCGTCGGCAAGCAGCAGCGGGTCGACGAGGGTGGTGACGCCGGGGTGGTCGAGCGCCTCGAGCAGGGGAGCCACCCGGGTGGTGGCGGCCGCGGCGACGGACTCCTCGTTCGTGCGCGCCGCGGTGAGCTCGCCCGCCGAGGCGGTCACCGGCGCGAGCACGCTGACCGGTGTGGGGCTCACCGCGAGGTCGGGGTACCAGAGGAGGAAGTTGCGGTCGGCGCCGTCGGGCGCCCCCCCGGCCGCCCCGCCGTCGACCCTGACCTCGATGCCGCGCGGGCCCCAGGACCCGGCGCTCTGCGAGAGCGGGAGATCCGCGGCGGCGACGGTGAACACGACGGTGGCGGAGGCCTCGGCCGGCAGCGGGCCGGCGAGCTCCT
Source organism: Georgenia sp. (assembly GCF_054605595.1). Taxonomy (NCBI): domain Bacteria; kingdom Bacillati; phylum Actinomycetota; class Actinomycetes; order Allobogoriellales; family Allobogoriellaceae; genus Georgenia; species Georgenia sp. The sequence goes on from NZ_JBTSDU010000016.1 coordinate 28,664, forward strand.
GCCGGGCGAGCTCGATCGTGGAGAACAGCGAGTCCGGCTCGAGCCAGCGCTGGAGGTTGGACCGGGAGATCGGGGTGGACCGCTGGATGCGCAGCACCGCTGCCGGGGCCGCGACGTCCGTGTCCGTGGGGTTGGTCACGGTTGCGCGCACCACGAGCGCGTCGTCCGGGCCGAGCACCGTCGGCCCGATGTCGGTGATGTCGACGGCGAGGCTGTCGGTCGGGGTGGGATCGGCGGTGCGGGTCACGGTCGGGTCGGGAGTGGCGACCGGGACGCCCGCCGCGGTGCTCGCGGCCGCCGACCCGGCCGTGATGGCCGGACCGAGGGCGAGCGCCCCCGCCGCGGTGACCAGAGCGACCGGGCGCGCCCACGCCCGTGCCTGCCTCATGCGCGACCGGCCAGCACGTCCCGCGCCGTGGCGACGACGCGGCGCTCGTTCGGGTAGGCGAGGCGGGTGGCGACCTCGTCGAGGCCCACCCACGCGACGTCCTCGGCCTCGTGGTCCGGATCGTTCTCGATGGTCAGCCTCCCGCCCGTCGCGGCGAGCAGGTAGTGGTGCACGACCTTGTGCACGCGGCGGTCCGTGCCGGCGAACCAGTAGTCGATGGTGGCCAGGTGGCGCAGGACGCGCCCGGAGATGCCCGTCTCCTCGGCGATCTCGCGCACGGCCGCCTCCTCGGCCGTCTCCGCCCCCTCGAGGTGGCCCTTCGGCAGGCACCACTCGAGCCGACCGGCGCGGTTGCGGCGCGCGATGACGGCGGTGAAGGCTCGTCCCTCGATGACGTCGACCACGAGACCGCCGGCGGAGGTCTCGTCGACCACCGGGAGGATGTTCGAGCGCGCGTTCACCAGCCGGTTCCTCGGCGGCCGCGGCACCTGCGGTCGCGGGTAGGGAAGGGCGGCGGGCATGTGGCCACTGTAATGATCCGCGCAGGGCCCGGCGTGTGGGGATCGCGTCCGGCGTGGCACCCTGGGGCGGTGCCGAGCCCGAATCCCCACCGTGCCACCGACCCCGACCGTCGCGATCTCCACCGTGCCACCGACCCCGACCGCCTGCAGGAGCTGCGGCGGCGTGCCGTCGGCGCGCTGGCGGCGCTGCCCCCCGAGGTGCTCCGGCTCGGTGCGGTGTTCGCGGCCGCCGGTCACGAGCTGGCCCTGGTCGGTGGCCCGGTGCGCGACGCCTTCCTGGGCCACCCGGTGCACGACCTCGACTTCGCGACGTCGGCCCGGCCGGAGGAGACGGAACGGCTCCTCGCCGCCTGGGGGGACACCTCGTGGGACATCGGCAAGGAGTTCGGCACGATCGGTGCCCGGCACGGCGACGTCGTCGTCGAGGTCACGACGTACCGCACCGAGGCGTACGAGATCGGTTCCCGCAAGCCGGCAGTGAGCTACGGCGACACGCTGGTCGGCGACCTCACGCGCCGCGACTTCACGGTCAACGCGATGGCGGTTAGGGTGCCCGCCCTGGAGTTCGTCGACCCGCACGACGGGCTGTCGGACCTGGCCGACCAGATGCTGCGCACCCCCGTCTCCGCCACGCAGTCCTTCGACGACGACCCGCTGCGGATCATGCGCGCCGCCCGGTTCACCGCCCAGCTCGGTTTCCACGTGACCGAGGACGTCATGACGGCGATGACGGCGATGGCGGCGCGACTCGAGATCGTCTCCGCCGAGCGGGTGCGCGCCGAGATCGAGCGGCTGCTCGTGTCGCGGTGGCCGCGGCGCGGTCTCGAGCTCATGGTCTACACGGGGGTGGCCGAGGTGGTGCTGCCCGAGCTGGCCCGGCTCCAGCAGACCGTCGACGAGCACAAGCGTCACAAGGACGTCTACGAGCACACGCTCACGGTCCTGGACCAGGCGATCGCGCTCGAGACGGGCCCCGACGGGCCCGTTCCCGGACCGGACCTGACCCTGCGTCTCGCGGCGATCATGCACGACGTCGGCAAGCCGGCCACCCGCCGCTTCGACCCGGCCGGCGGGGTCAGCTTCCACCACCACGAGATCGTGGGCGCGAAACTCACGACGAAGCGGCTCCGGGCGCTCCGGTTCGACAAGCACACCATCAAGGACGTCTCACGCCTGGTGGAGCTGCACCTGCGCTTCCACGGCTACGGCGAGGGCGGCTGGACCGACTCCGCCGTGCGGCGCTACGTCACCGATGCGGGCCCACTGCTCGAGCGGTTGCATCGGTTGACCCGGGCCGACTGCACCACGCGCAACCAGCGCAAGGCCATGCGGCTCGCCGCCGCCTACGACGACCTCGAGGAGCGCATCACGCTGCTGCGCGAGCGGGAGGAGCTCAAGGCGATCCGGCCGGACCTGGACGGCAAGCGGATCATGGCGCTGCTCGGCGTCCCTGCCGGGCCCGTGGTCGGCGAGGCGTACCAGTACCTGCTGGAGCTGCGCATGGAGAACGGCCCGATGAGTGAGGACGCGGCGCGCGAGGCGCTCCTGGCGTGGTGGGCCGAGCGTGGCTGAGCGGTTCGGCCGGTCGGGGTGCGGTTCTTCCGTGGTTCAGTCGTGCTCGCTGGTCAGCACCGGGACGGGGCGGTCCGCCAGGCGCACGACGCCGCGCCGGTAGGTCACCGCGACGATCACGTACACGGCGGTGAGCGCCAGGAAGACGCCGCGGGACCAGCCCGTGTCCGGCAGGGCGAACGCGGCCAACGCCGCCGCCCCGACGAACGCGGCGTTGTACATCACGTCGTACAGCGAGAACGCCCGCCCCCGGTAGGTGTCGTCCGTGTCCCGCTGGACGATCGTGTCCACCGAGATCTTCGCCCCCTGCACCCCGAGGCCCATGAGCACGGCCGCGACCATGATCGCCCCGCGGGCGGGGGACAGGGCCAGCAGCGCCTGGCTGAGCCCGGCGATCGAGAGGCAGCCCACGATCCAGGTCGACGCGGGCATGCGCTCGTGCGCGAGCGGGGTCAGGAAGATCGCCAGGCCGTTGCCCAGGAACGAGACGCCGGTCAGCAGCGCGAAGGTCGCGAGACCGGCACCGGCGTCGGCCGGGGAGCTGAGCAGGTTGCGCGAGATGAGCAGCAGCGCGATGAAGTTGACGCCGTAGAGGAAGCGGTGCGCCGCCATGACCCCGAGCGCCAGGCCCGGCGTGCGGCGGGCGATGAGGTACCGGGCGCCGTCGACCATGTCCGCGGCGGTCGCACGCACGTCCGACCGCAGCGTGGAGCCGATCTCGCCCCGGGCCGGCCCCAGCTCGTCGCGGCCGAGCCGCAGCGCCAGGGCCGACGCGGCGCCGAAGAGGACGGCCGCCGCCGCGAGCACGATGCCGTCCTTCACCGGCCCGGCGGGCACGGCCCAGCCGACGAGCAGGCCGAGCACCGCGCCGACGACGGCGGCGACCGCGCCGAGCGTCGGCGTGATGGAGTTGGCCATGACGAGGTGCTGGCGAGGCACGACGCACGGCAGCCCGGCGGAGAGCGCCGCGAGCAGGAACCGGTTCACGCCCAGCGTCACCAACGCGAGCACGTACACCGCCGGACCGATCCCCACCGTGGCCATGAGCACGGAGAGGATCAGCGCCAGGACGACCCGGACCGCATTGGCGACGGCGAGGACCTGACGGCGACGCCACCGGTCCAGGAGCGGCCCGGCGAACGGACCGACGACGGTGAAGGGCAGCAGCAGCACCGCGAATGCCGTGGCCACCCCTTCCGCCGTCGCCATGTTCTGCGGACTGAAGAAGAAGAGGGTGGCGAGGCCCACCTGGAACATGCCGTCGCCGCACTGGGAGACCAGGCGGACGGTGAAGAGTCGGCGGAACCCGGGGTTGACCGAGAGGGTTCGCAGGTCGGTCAAGACGCTCATGGGCGCGGCCCGGGCGCGGGAGTCGGCACCGGTGCAGGCTATCCGACGGCGCCGGGGCTGCCCGTGGTCGGGTGCGGGGCCCGTGGTCGGGTGCCGGGGACGCCTGTGGTCGGGTGCGAAGTGCCCGCGGTCGGGTGCCGGGGCCTTGGTCGGGTGCGGGGCCCGTGGTCGGGTGCCGGGGACGCCTGTGGTCGGGTGCGAAGTGCCCGCGGTCGGGTGCGCGGGCCTTGGTCGGGTGCTGGGCCCGTGGTCGGGTGCCGGGATGGGCGTGGACGGGGGCGAAGGGCCCGCGGGGGCGGCAGGTTCCCGGATCTGCGGATGACCATCATCACAGCCCCGCCGGGCAGGGCTCCCCTGGCGCGGCCCGGGCGCACGCGGGACCATGGATGGGTGGGTACAGCAAACTTTCCCGGGTCCGCACCCGCCACCCACTCCGCCGTGCCGATCGGCCGCGACCCCTCCCTCAGGTCGGCGGCGGACGTCGCGCGTGACCTCGACGTCGACGTCGCCACCGGCCTGACCTCCGCCGAGGCCGCCCGGCGCCTCGAGGCCGACGGCCCCAACGTGCTGCGGACCAAGCCGCCGGCCCCGCTCTGGCGCAAGATCCTCGCCCAGTTCCAGGACCCGCTGATCTACCTGCTGCTGGTCGCCGTCGTGATCTCGGTGTTCGCGTGGGTGGCCGAGGGCGCCACGGGCCTGCCGATCGACGCGATCGTCATCGCCGCCGTCGTGCTGCTCAACGGCATCATCGGGTTCGTCGAGGAGAACAAGGCGGAGAACGCCGTCGCCGCCCTGCAGTCCATGACCGCCGCGAGCTCGACCGTGCTGCGCGCGGGCGAGCTGCGGACCGTGCCGTCCGCCGAGATCGTGCGCGGCGACGTCCTCGTCCTGAGCGAGGGCGACGCCGTCGGGGCCGATGCCCGCCTGGTCACCGCCACCGCCCTGCGCATCTCCGAGGCCTCCCTCACCGGTGAGAGCGAGGCCGTCCTCAAGGACCCGGCCACCCTGTCCGAGGCCGTGCCCCTCGGCGACCGGCTGGACATGGTCTACAAGGGCACCGCGGTCGCGCAGGGCGTCGGACGCGCCGTCGTCACCGGCGCCGGCATGGGCACCGAGATGGGCGCCATCGCCACGATGCTCGACGAGACCCAGGAGGATCCCTCGCCGCTGCAGAAGGAGATCGCCGGCGTCTCCAAGCTCCTGGGCATCACGGTCATCGTCATCGCCGTGGGGGTCATGATCGTCACCGCCCTGGTCAACGACGTCTCCTCGCCGAGCGACTTCGTCACGGTGCTCCTGCTCGGTGTCTCGCTCGCCGTCGCCGCCGTGCCGGAGGGGCTGCCGGCGATCCTATCGGTGGTCCTCGCGATCGGGGTCCAGCAGATGGCGAAGCGCAACGCCGTCGTGAAGAAGCTCCACTCGGTCGAGACGTTGGGCGCCGCATCGGTCATCGCCTCGGACAAGACCGGCACGTTGACGAAGAACGAGATGACCATCCAGCGCGTCGCCACGGCGTCCGGCGAGGTGGAGCTCACCGGGGTGGGCTACCGGCCCACGGGTGCGGTGCGGCACGACGGCCATGAGCTCGTCGATCCCGCGCTCGTCCACGAGGTGCGCCTGGTGCTCGGGGGTGGTTCGCTCGCGAACGACGCCCAGCTGCGCGAGGAGGACGGTGAATGGGCGATCCAGGGCGACCCCACCGAGGCCGCCTTCCTCGTCGCCGCGCACAAGCTCGACGGCACCATGGAACGGGCGGAGGAGTTCGAGCGGCACGCCGAGGTGCCGTTCAGCTCCGAACGCAAGATGATGTCGGCCTTCGTCGGGCGCTCCGCGGACGACGGCGGGCTGGCCGTCGTGACCAAGGGGGCGCCCGACGTCCTGCTCGCGCGCTGCACGTCCGTGCAGGTGGGCACGGACGTGGTGGCGCTGGACGAGGAGCGGAGCGGGCGGGCGCTCGACGACGTCGAGCGCCTCTCCGGTCAGGCGTTCCGCACCCTGGGTGTGGCGTACCGCGTGCTGGACGAGGCCGCCGTGCAGGACGGGCTCGACGAGGCGGACGAGCAGGATCTCGTCTACGTCGGCGTCGTGGGCATCATCGATCCCCCGCGCGCCGAGGTCGCCGATGCCGTCGCCGAGGCCCACCGCGCCGGCATCCGCGTCATGATGATCACCGGCGACCACCCCACCACGGCCGCCCGGATCGCCGGAGACCTCGGGATCGTGGAGCCCGGGCACCGGGCGGTCACCGGGGCCGAGCTCGACGCGCTGTCCCAGGCCGAGTTGACCGCCGTCACCCGCACGACGTCGGTCTACGCGCGGGTGGCGCCGCAGAACAAGCTGCAGATCGTCGACTCGTTGCAGGCGGAGGGCCAGGTCGTCGCGATGACCGGGGACGGCGTCAACGATGCCCCGGCGCTGAAGTCCGCCGACATCGGCGTCGCCATGGGCATCACGGGGACGGAGGTGACGAAGGAGGCCGCCAAGATGATCCTCGGCGACGACAACTTCGCCACGATCGTCGTCGCGGTCCGGCAGGGCCGGGTCATCTTCGACAACATCAAGAAGTTCCTGCGCTACCTGCTCTCCTCGAACATGGGTGAGGTCTTCACGGTCTTCCTCGGCGTGCTCTTCGCCGGTGCGATCGGGCTGGCCGGGGCGTCGGAGGAGGCGGTCGTCGTGCCGCTGCTGGCCACCCAGATCCTGTGGATCAACCTCGTCACGGACTCCGGCCCCGCGCTCGCGATGGGCGTGGACGCCGAGGTCGACGACGTCATGGCGAGGCGGCCGCGCGGGCTGTCCGACCGGATCATCGACCAGCACATGTGGACGGGCATCCTGTCCATCGGCCTGGTGATGGGCGTCGTCACGCTGCTGACGATGGACATCTTCCTGCCCGGCGGGCTCGTCGAGGGGACGGACTCGCTCGAGGTGGCCCGGACCGTCGGGTTCACCACGCTGGTGTTAGCGCAGCTCTTCAACGCGTTCAACTCCCGCTCGGAGACCACCAGCGCGTTCAGTCACATGTTCACGAACCCGTGGCTGTGGGGTGCGGTGGCGCTCGCGGCCGGGCTGCAGGTCGCGATCGTGGAGCTGCCGTTCCTGCAGACCGCGTTCGGCACCGCGCCGCTGGACCTGGCGCACTGGGGCGTGTCGATCGCGATGGCTTCCGCGGTGCTGTGGTTCGACGAGCTGCGCAAGCTGGTGTGGCGGCTGCGGCACCCGGCCGCGGTGGCCACCGTCTGAGGATCGGATCTCGCCGAGGATCTCGCCGAGGATCGCACTGTGGTGAGCATCAACAGAGATATCCACAGAATCGGG
>NZ_JBTSDU010000017.1:0-8209 GCF_054605595.1 Georgenia sp.
CAGCCGTCGCCGCGTACGCGGCCAAGGACGCGGCTGCCGCCGCGACCTACGGCGCCGGGGAGTCGGCCGCCGGTCCGGAACCGGGCCCGTCCGGCCCGGCGGACGACGAGAACAACGGCCGGGAGGACTGAACCCATGGATCCCGCAACCCTCGCCGCGATCATCCTCGTGGTCGGCATCTTCACCTGCATCGCCCTGGGAGTACCGATCGCCGTCGCCATCGGCCTGCCGTCGCTGCTCGCGACCATCGCCGTCATCGGCTTCGGCAGCGCCGTCATCGCCGGCCCGCAACGCCTGTTCACCGCGGTGAACAACTTTTCGCTGCTGGCCATCCCGTTCTTCGTCCTCGCCGGTGTGCTGATGAACTCCGGCGGGATCGCCGGCCGGCTCATCGACGCCGCCAAGGTCCTGGTCGGCCGCATGCCGAGCTCCTTGGCACAGACCAACGTCGTCGCCAACGCCATGTTCGGGGCCGTCTCCGGAGCCGCGGTGGCCTCCGCCGCGGCGATCGGCTCGGTCATGTCCCCGCGCATGGCCAAGGAGGGCTACGACAAGTCCTTCGCGACCGCCGTCAACGTGGCCTCCGCCCCGGCCGGGATGCTCATCCCGCCCTCCAACACGCTGATCATCTACTCGCTCGCCTCGAGCACGTCGATCGCTGCCCTCTTCATGGCGGGCGTCGGACCTGGTCTGCTGTGGGCGCTCACCTGCATGGTCGTGGCGTACGTCGGATCGCGGAAGTACGGCGGCCGGCCCACGACCGACCACCCGCGCTTCAAGGTCTCCCTGCTCGTGCTCTGGCGGGCGGTGCCCTCGCTGCTCATGATCGTCATCGTCATCGGCGGTATCCTCACCGGCCAGTTCACCCCGACGGAGTCCTCGGCCATCGCGGTGGTCTACACCCTGGTGCTCGGTTTCACCTACCGCACGGTCAAGGTGCGCGAACTGCCGGGGATCCTCCTGGACGCCGCTCGCACCACCGCCATCGTGATGCTGCTGGTGGGCGTCTCCGGTCTGCTGTCCTGGGTGATGTCCTTCGCCAGGATCCCCAAGCTCATCTCCGACACCCTGCTGGGCCTGAGCAGCAACGAGATCGTCATCATCCTGATCATGACGGCGATCCTGCTGGTCGTCGGGATGTTCATGGACCCGGCCCCGGCGATCCTGATCTTCACGCCGATCTTCCTGCCCCTGTGGGTGGGCGGGTTCGGGCTCTCCCCCATCCACTTCGGCATCTTCGTGACCTTTGCCTTCTCCCTCGGCGTCATCACGCCACCGGTCGGCAACGTGCTGTTCGTCGGCTCGAAGGTGGCGGGCATGCGGGTGGAGCCGGTGATCAGAAAACTGATCCCGTTCATCATCGGCCTGCTCATCGCGCTGCTCGTCACCGCGTTCTGGCCGGCGCTCAGCACCTGGCTGCCAACCACGATGGGCCTGATGGCACCGGGCTCGTAAGCCCACCACGCATTCCGCTCCACGAGGGCCGGCGCGCGCACCACGCGGGCCGGCCCTCGGCGCATCCTCGGCCCGCCCGTCCGCGAACGGGAGAGGGTGAACGTCGCCGGCGGATCCACCAGCTCGAGAGAGGTGTCGATGAACGACCAACTTCCGCCCCTGCACCGGCACTGGCTGGCCCGTGAGGCCCTCGGGCTGCTCGACTTCGGCCGGGCCGCCCGGGTCGACGACGGCGGCTTCGGCTGGCTCGACTCGGCGGGGGCGCTGAGCCCCGGCAAACCGCAGTTCCTCTACGTCACCGGACGGATGAGTCACGTCTATGCCCTGGGGGCTCTGCTCCTCGTCCCCGGCAGCAGGCCGCTCGCCGAGCATGGCGTACGTGCGCTGGCCTCCCTCTTCGCCGACCGCGAGCACGGCGGCTGGTTCACCTCCCTGGACGAGCAAGGCCGGCCGCTGGACACGACGAAGACCTCCTACCCCCACAGCTTCGTCGTCCTGGCCGGCGCCTCCGGATCGATCGCCGGCATCACCGGCGCACCGGAGCTGCTCGCCGCCGCCCTGCGTCTCGTCGACGAGCGGTTCTGGGACGAGGAGCACGGCATGGTCACCGAGCAATGGGACCGCGGCTTCGCCGAGCTGTCCGACTACCGTGGCCTGAACGCCAACATGCACATGCTCGAGGCCTACCTGGCGGCGTACTCCGCCACCGGCGACGCCGAGCTGCTGCACCGGTGCGTGCGCATCAGCGAGCGGGCGGTGGCCGCCGCCCGGGCGCAGAGCTGGCGCCTCCCCGAGCACTTCGACGCCTCCTGGCAGCCCCTGCTGGAGTTCAACGACGAGCGCCGCGACGACCCGTTCAAGCCCTACGGCTCAACCATCGGGCACTGGTTCGAGTGGGCCCGGCTGCTCATGCTGGTCGAGTCCGGGGTGCGCGACGCCGGACAGGACGTCCCGGGCTGGCTGCGCGAGGCCGCCGTCGCCCTGTTCGACGCCGGCACCCGTGAGGGCTGGTCGGTGGACGGCCGGCCCGGCTTCGTCTACACGGTGGACTGGGACGGCCACCCCGCGGTGCGCAACCGGCTCCACTGGGTGGTGGCCGAGGCGATCGGCGCGGCAGCCACCCTGCACGCGGTCACGGGGGAGCGGACCTACCGCGACCGGTACGCCACCTGGTGGGATTACGCACGCACCTACCTCGTCGACACCGAACGCGGTTCTTGGCACCACGAGCTCGACCTCGACAACAAGCCGTCGGCCCGGATCAAGGAGGGCAAGGCCGACGTCTACCACGCCCTCCAGGCCACCCTGATCCCTGTGCTGCCCGTGCGTCCCGGCCTGGCACGGGCGATCGCCGACGGGGTCGGAGGAGGAGGGAGATGACCACCCTGCGTATCGCGATGAACGGTGTCACCGGGCGGATGGGGTACGGGCAGCATCTGATCAAGGCCCTCCTGCCGATCCGGGCGGCGGGCGGGGTGAGGATGGCGGACGGCTCCCGCGTGCAGGTCGAGCCCGTGCTGGTGGGTCGGCGTGCCGACCGGCTGCGTGAGATCGCCGGCCAGCACGGCGTCGAGCGGTGGAGCACCGACCTCGACGCCGTCCTCGCCGACCCGGAGATCGACATCTACTTCGACGCCCAGGCCACCGGAGCACGGGCGGGGGCGCTCACCCGGGCGCTGCGGGCGGGCAAGCACGTCTACGCCGAGAAACCTTCCTCCGCCACCGCGGCGGAGGCGTTCACCCTCGCCCGGCAGCAGCAGGAGATCGGCCGGACCGCGGGCATCGTGCACCACATGCTGTACCTGCCCGGGCCCGCGAAGTTGCGGGAGCTGGCAGCGGAGGGCTTCTTCGGCCAGGTGCTCTCCGCCCGCCTGGAGTTCGGCTACTGGGTCTTCGCCGGGGAGCACCGCCCCGCCCAACGCCCGAGCTGGAACTACCGCACCGCGGACGGGGGCGGGATCACCTCCGACATGTTCACCCATCTGAACTACCTCATCGAGCGGCTCGTCGCCCCGGTCACGGGGGTCTACGCCGTCGCCACCACGCACGTGCCGCGGCGCTGGGACGAGGGGGGCGGGGCCTACGAGGCCACGGCCGACGATGCCGTCTACAGCACGCTCGACCTCGACGGCGGGGCGGTCGCAGTGGTCAACGCCTCCTGGGCCGTGCGCATGTTCCGCGACGAGGTACTGCAGATCCACGTCGACGGCACGGCGGGGTCGGCGGTGGCCGGTTTCCAGCGCTGCGCGATCCAGCCGGGCGCTGCCACCCCGGTGATGACCGGGGACACGCAGCGGCCCCTGGCCGATGAGCGGACCCGCTGGGTGGAGGTCCCGCCGGTGGGGGTGGCGGCCAACCCGTTCCGGCTGCAGTGGGAGGAGTACCTTCGCGATGTCGTCGCCGGCCGCCCACACGTCAACGACCTCGGCTCGGCCGCCCGCGGCGTGCAGCTCGGGGAGCTGGCGCTGCGCTCCTCCCGTGAGCGGCGCCGCATCGACGTCCCCTGAACGGCGCCCGAGGAACCTGGGCAGAGCGACTCCTGAGCAGACCGGAAGAGTGTGAGTGAGATGGAAGAGCAGGCAGCGCGCGGTGGGCAGGTGGTGGTGGGCTCACCGGAGGTGCGCGTGTTCGCGGACCGGCGGGCCATGGGCGAGGCGGCGGCCGCGGACGTGATCGCAGAGCTGCGGACACGGCTCGCCCAGCAGGAGGGCGTGCGGATCGTCTTCGCCGCGGCACCGAGCCAGCAGGAGGTGCTGGACCGGCTCGTCGCTGCGGACCTGGACTGGTCACGGATGACCGCGTTCCACATGGACGAGTACCTCGGCCTGCCCGCCGACGCACCGGAGCGGTTCGCCACCTGGTTGGACCATGCGCTGTTCGACCGTGTCCCGTTCGGGACCGTCCACCGGCTCCAGCCCGAACCGGACCCGGAGCAGGAGGTACGGCGCTACTCCGCGCTGCTGGCGGAGGCGCCCATTGACATCGTGTGCCTGGGCATCGGCCAGAACGGCCACCTGGCGTTCAACGACCCGCCGGTGGCCGACCTCACCGACCCGGTGCCGGTCAAGCTCGTCGAGCTCGACGAGGCCTGCCGTCGGCAGCAGGTCGACGACGACTGCTTCGCGTCCCTGGAGGACGTGCCCCGCCACGCCATCACGCTGACCATCCCACGGCTCCTCGACGCAGACCGGCTGTTCTGCGTGGTGCCCGGCCGCGCCAAGCGCCGGGCGGTGGAGGCAGCGCTCACCGCGCCGGTCTCCGCGGAGAACCCGGCCACCGCGCTGCGCACCCACGGCGACGTCATCCTGTACCTCGACACCGACTCCGCCGCGGAGAGCATCCTGCGGGCGGGGGACGGCAGCGGGGACGGCCACGCGGGGGCAGTGAGGTGACCCCGGGCAAGGGTGTCACGATCAGGTCGGTGGCTCGGGCGGCCGACGTCTCCATCGCCACCGTCAGCCGTGTCATGGCGGGGAGCGAGAAGGTCTCGTCCGCTCGTCGTGAGCACGTGCTGGCGGTGGCCAAGCGGCTGGGTTACCAGCCCAATGTCATGGCCCGCAGCCTGGCGACGGGCAGCTCACGGATGGTGGGCGTGGTGGCGCCGAACCTGTCCAACCCGTACTTCTACGACGTCATCCGTGGCATCGGCCGCGCCAGCGCCGCCGACGGCTACCGGATGGTGGTCTCCGACTCGATGGAGGACGCGGCGACGGAGCGAGAGCTGGCGCACGACCTGCTCCGGTTCGTCGACGCCCTCATCGTGCTCAGCCCCCGCGAGGACCGGTCGCACCTGGACTCGCTGCACGCCGCGGACAAACCGGTCGTGATGGTCCTCGGCCCCCGGCCGGCGACTGCGCTGCCGGACGTGAGCGTGGACAACTATGCGGGGATGCTGGCGCTGTACCACCACCTCGCCGGGCTCGGTCATCGTCGCGTGGCGTACCTGTCCGGTCCTCCGGGGGCGTGGCAGAACCGGCGGCGGCTCGAGGCGGGTGCGGCGGCAGCGGCGGAGCTCGGTCTGGACATCGTGGTGGTCGAGGCAGGAGGCACCATCCGAGCGGGGTACGAGGCGACCGACGGGGCGCTCGCCCTGGGACCGACGGCCATCAGCAGCTTCAACGACCTGGTCGCCCTCGGCGCGCTGCACCGCCTGGCCGAGCGCGGCATCCGGGTCCCGGAGGACATCTCCGTGACCGGTTTCGATGACATCGAGTTCAGCGGATACTCCTCACCCGGGCTCACCACGGTGCGCACGCCCCGGGAGGAGCTCGGACGGGCGGGCTGGCACGCCCTGTGCCGGATGATGCACGGCGAGCCCGTGCCCGCAGACGATCTGCTGTCGGCCGAGGTGGTCGTGCGCGGCTCGACGGCGCCGCCTACAGCTCCTGCCAGCGCCGGGCGATGACGTCGATGACGTGGCGTGGCTCCTCGGCCCACCATCGGTCCGAGAGCACCTCGATCTCGAACGGACCGGCGTAGCCGGCCCGGCGGGCGAGGGCGACGGCCCCGGGCAGGTCGATGCACCCGTCGCCGATCATCCCACGGCTGGCCAGGTGGTTGCCCAGCGGGAGCACCCAGTCGGACAGGTGAACGCCCAGCACCCGCTCGCCGGCGCGCAGCACCTCGCGCTCGAGGGCGTGGTCGTGCCAGCAGTGGTAGACGTCGACGATGAGCCCGAGGTGGTCGTCGTCGAACCGCTCGATGATGTCGTTGGCCTCCTCGAGGGAGGAGACGACGCTGCGGTCGGCCGCCATCATCGGGTGGAGCGGCTCGAGGCCGAGGCGCACTCCGACGGAGCGGGCGTGATCGAGGACGCGCTCGAGGCCGTCGACCACCTGTCGACGCGCCTCGGCGAGCCCGACGAAGCCGTCCGTGCCGCGGGCGGGGGAGGGGAGCCCGCCTGGCAGCAGCACGAGCGTCGGGGCGCCGACGGTCGCGGCGACGTCGATGGCGCGCATCGTGGCGTCCACGGCCTGCTGCCGGCCGGCGCCGTCGGCGGCGGGGAAGAACCCGCCCCGGCACACGCTCGTGAGAGCCAGCCCCGAGTCGGCGATGAGGCGGGCGGCCCGGGCGTCGCCGACCGGGGCGATGGTCTCCAGCCACGGCGCGACCGCGCCGAACCCATGGGCGACCGCCGCGTCGAGCAGGTCGGGCAGGGGCAGATCCTTCACGGTCCACGCGTTCAGGCTGACCTCGGACAGCTGCATCGTGCGTCCTTTCGTGGATGCGACCAGCGCCCGACGCGGGGGTGCGTCAGGCGCCGGCGACGGGTGGTCGGCACGGCCCGAGGGGCCCGGCCCGGGAACTACAGCAGGGCGTAACCGCCGTCGACCGGCAGGGTGTGCCCGGTGATGAACCGCGCCTCCTGCGAGAGCAGGAAGAGTGCGGGACTGGTGACGTCCGCCGGGTCGCCCAGCCGGCGCATCGGGGTGTGCCCCAGGATCCGCTCCCGGTTCTCCGGCACGCCGAGCATCTGGGCGGTCATCTCGGTGAGGATGTAGCCCGGTGCCACCGCATTCAGGCGCACCCCGGTCTCCCCTACCTCGGCGGCTAGGCCGCGGACGAGCTGGGAGAGCCCGGCCTTGACCGAGCCGTAGGGCACGATCCCCAGCAGCACCCGGTCCGCCGAGGTGGAAGAGAAGGCGAGCACGCTTCCCGGTGTCCCGGCACTCCCGCGCCGCAGGGCGTCGAAGAGCGCGCGCACGGTGCGGTAGAACGCCGAGAGGTTGACATCCAGCAGCCTGGACCAGTCCTCGTCGGTGACGTCCATGCCCGCAGTGCGGACCTGGATGCCGGCCGCGGTGACCAGGTGGTCCAGACCGCGCCCGTCGAGCCAGGCGAGCAGCTCGGCGGGGAAGTCTGCCGCGGCGACGTCGGCCACCAGCGCCGTCGCGCCGGCCGCCTCGGCCGCCTCGGCCACGGCCGGGCTGCGGTCGACGAAGAGCACGTGGGCACCCTCTGCGGCCAGTGCGGCGGCGACGTCCCGGCCCATGCCGCTCGCCGCACCGGTGACGATCGCGATCTGCCCGGCGAACCGCTTCATCGGGCGGCGCCGCCGTCCGCGCGGACGGCGGCCTTGGCCGCGGCCCGTGCCTCCTTGGCGGCGAGGAAGTCGGCCATGCGACCGGCGAACTCCGCACCCTGGAGCGTGTGGTCGCTCAGCTCGGCCAGCGCCGCGGCCGAGGCGCCGACGCCGTCGGCGAGCAGCTCGCGGTTGAGCCACTTCTTCGAGCGGGCGACGGCGTCCGGCGCGCCCGCGGCGATGCCCGCGACGACCTCGACGAGTTTGGCCTCGACGTCGTCGACGGCGTAGGTCACCAGGCCGAGCTCCTTGGCCTCGACGTGGCCGATCGTGTCACCGGCCAGTGCCAGTCGGGCGCCCAGGCGCCGGTTGGACGCCGACGGCATCGCACCGAAGTAGACGGTGGCCCAGACCCCGATCTTGGTCTCCGGCAGGCCGAAGGTGGCGTTCGGGCCGGCGATGACGACGTCGCTCCACGTCACCACCTCGACACCGCCACCGAGGGCCGAGCCCTCGACCACGGCCACCACGGGCAGTGGCGACGCTGCGATGGCCCGGAAGGTGGGCAGCATCCCGGTGACGAAGTACTCCTTGCCGGCCTCGGGCGTGTCGAGGGCGCGCATCGAGTCGATGTCGTTGCCGGCACAGAAGGAGCGGGCGTCGCCCCGCACCACGATCGCTCGGTTCGCGGGGTTGGTGGTGGCCCCCTGGACCGCCTCGCGCAACTCGGTC
>NZ_JBTSDU010000017.1:8219-33918 GCF_054605595.1 Georgenia sp.
TCGCTTGGCGGAACGGTCGAAGGTCACGACCACGTGATCGGCGTGCTGGGTGATGATCATGGCATTCTCCTCTCTCACGCCGCCGGCGTGAGGGTTTCGGTGTGCAGCGGGGCGAAGCACTCCGCGGGCATCTGCTTGACATCGCGAACGATCGGACGGAAGTCGAGGAGGGTGAGCACGTCCCGCTCGACGTCGATGCCGGGGGCGACCTCGATGAGCTCCAGACCCTCGGGGGTCAGCTCGAACACGCACCGCTCGGTCACGTACAGCGCGCGTCGTCCCTGGGCGGCGGCGTAGGGCCCGGAGTAGGTGATCTCCTCGACCTCGGGGACGAACTTCGCCACCTGGCCCTCGTGGTCGATGACCAGGCGCGAGTCCTCGAGGTGCACGCGCAGGCCCTTGGCGGTGAACGCCCCGCAGAACACAGCGAGCCGGGCGTTCTGGCTGATGTCGACGAAGCCGCCCGGACCCATCACCTTCCCGCCGAACGCGGAGACGTTGACGTTGCCGACGCTGTCGGTCTGCGCCATGCCGAGGCACGTGACGTCGATGAGGCCGCCCGCGAAGATGTCGAACTGGACCGCTGAGCTGACGCGTGCGGACGGACCCGTGGACATGCCGAACAGGTCGCCGAGCTCGGGCTCGCCGTCGTAGAGGCCCTGCTCCACCGCGAGCTGGACGTCCTTGAGCCGGCCCTGCTCCCGCAGGATCTTGCCGACGTCGGCGCTCATGCCGAAGCCGAGGTTGAGCACGTCACCGGCCTTGACCTCCATCGCCGCACGCCGGGAGACGACGGCGCGGATCGGCTCGGTCACGCCCGAGGAGCCGACCTGCCGGGTGACATCGAGCGGGGCGAAGAGCACGGGGTCCTCCTCGCTGACGTAGGTCTGCGTCTGCTCCGGCGTGACCACGACGTAGTCCACCAGCGCGCTCGGGATGAAGACCTGGCGCGGATCGATCCTCTCGACCTGACGCTTGACCTGGACGATCACGATCCCGCCCGAGCCGCGCGCGGCCTGCGCGGCCTCGAGCGCGTCGAGGATCGCCGGCTCGGCGTCAGCGCCGATGTTTCCTTGGGCATCGGCCTCGGTGCCGCGCACCATGGCCACGTCGATCTTCACGGGCTTGTAGCGCAGGTACTCCTCACCGTCCAGGGTGAGCACCTCCACGACGTCCTCGGTGGCGCTCGCGTTGGCGCGGCAGCCCTTCTGGCGCGGGTCCGCGAACGTGTGCAATCCCGTACGGGTGATGTAGCCGGGGCGGTGGGCGCCGGTCTCGCGGTACAGGTGGGTGATCACACCGGCGGGCATGACGTAGGCGGCGATCTTCTCGTCGGCCGCGAGCTGCATCATCTTCTGCGACCAGGTCCAGTGACCGCCGAGGACACGCCGGACCATGCCCTCGTGGGCGAACCCGTTGACGCCGCGCGAGCCGCGGTCGCCGACGCCGAGGGCGTGGACGAGGCCCAGGTCGCGAGGCTCCGCGGTCGAGAGGAACCGCTCCTCGACCGCTGCGATCACGGCCGTCGGCTCGAGCATGCCGCCACCGTTCGCCGCGAGCGCGATCGAGTCGCCGTTGTTGATGTGCCTGACCGCTTCTGCCGCGGTCACAAACTGCGCCGTCATCGTCGACCTCCACCTAGTCCGGTTACATTCTCAATGTAACCGGTAACATCCGTGGGGGCCAAAGAGGTTGCCAGATGTTGTTCGCGGGGAGCAACCGACCGGCCGGCACGGGAGCAGTCAGGCGAGCTCCGCCGGGCGTACCCGCCGGCCCGTGGCAGCGGCCTCATAGATGGCACAGAGCAGCCGCACGGATCGTGCGGCGTCGTCGGCGTCGATCGCCGCCGCGCGGCCCTCCCGCAGGGCAGCGAGCACGTCGCGCCACTGGGCCAGGTGGCCCGTGAGTCCGATGGCTCCGGGGTCGGAGGCGCCGCCGGGCGCTGCCGTACCGCCCGTGGAGGGCTCCGGCACGTCGGCGACGTCCCACTGCAGGATCTCGTCCTGGCCCATCTGGACAGCGCCACCGGTCAGGTGCAGCGTGATGGTGGCGGGCCAGCCGGGCGGCGTCGCGGTCGAGACCACGATCGTCCCGAGGGCACCGGAGGTGAACCGCACGGTGGCGACCGTGGTGTTCTCGGCCTCCATCTCGCGCCCGAGCGTCGCGTACTGAGCGGAGACCTCCTCGACCTCGCCGCCCAGCCAGCGCAGCAGGTCGACGTTGTGCACACCCTGGTTCATGATCGAGCCCCCGCCGCCGGGCATGGTGGTGCGCCACGGGGCGGAGGCGTAGTAGTCGTCGTCGCGGTACCAGTGCACGTGGGTGTGGGCGAGACGCAGCTCTCCGAGCGCGCCCCGATCGATCAGCTCCTTGACCTTCTGGTGGGTGGGCTCGAACCGCCGCTGGGAGATCATCGACACCATCAGGCCCCGATCCTTCGCGAGCGCGGCGATCTGGTCGGCCTCGCGCACCGTCAGGGCGATCGGCTTCTCGGCCAGCACGTGGCGGCCCGCCTCGAGGGCGTCCAGGACGTTGCGGGCGTGATGCTCGGTGGGGGAGCACACGACGATGACGGCGACGTCGGGGTGGTCGATGACCTCTGCGGGGTTGAGCCGCACGGCGGTGCGCCAGCCGGCATCGGCGGCCGCCGCCGGGCTGCCGCCGCTGTAGGCGACGAGCTCGACCGCGGGGCGCAGCTCGTCCAGCACCCGGGCATGGGTCATCCCGATCGCACCGAGCCCGATGATGCCGATCCCGATGCTGCCTGATGTCGGAACCATGTCGTTGCTCCCTGATAAGGGTTTCGGTGCGCGGCCCGGCGTGAGGACTTCCGCGTCGGATGGCATGGAACTCCGACCATGGTCGACCTCGTCCGCGAAGGCCGGTGGGTGCAGAGCACGCCGCTGGTGGACGCACAAGCATGCCATGTCACACGATTAGACTCGGCTGTCATGGCACAAACACAGACGTTCTACGACGAGATCCTCGCGGACGAGGCCGAGCTCGTCTTCGATGCCTTCGGCTTGGAGGACAGTTGGCACCTGGGCGCTCAGATGCGGGCCGCGGCGGTCGAGCAAGAGCTCCCGATCGTCATCGGCATCGTCCTCGGCCGGCAGCACGTCTTCCGAGCGGCGCTGCCGGGTTCCAGCGCCGACAACGACGGCTGGCTCGCGCGGAAGACGGCAGTGGCGCTGCGGTACGGGCGCAGTTCGATGGGCGTCGGTGAACGGTTCCGGGAGCAGGGTCGCGACTTCGACACGGACAGCCGCTTGGACACCACGCAGTTCGCGGCGCACGGCGGCGTGTTCCCGGTCCAGGTGCGCGGGACGGGCGTCGTGGGTGCGGTCGGCGTCTCCGGCCTGCCGCAGAAGGACGACCACGCGTTCGTCGTCGGCCGGCTCCGCGCTTACCTGACCACGCGGCCCTGACCACGCGGCGCGGTTGGAGCGGTGCTCATCGGCAGCGGCGCATCATGACTCCGCCGGGCCGTGGGCGGTCACGACCGGGTGGGGGCGAAGCGACCGCCGGGTCGTCCACCCGGGCGGCCGCCGAGGCGTGGGAGTCGCTGTTCCGTACCCAGGTGGGCCTCATGCGCCGGTTCGAGGGCGACGGAGACTTCGCACCGCTGCGCTCGCGCGAGTACGACGTCCTCTTCACCCTCAGCCGGGCCCAGGAGCACCGCCTGCGCCTGCGTGACCTCAACGAGCAGGTCTTCATGAGCCAGCCCAGCCTGAGCCGCATGGTCGAGCGGCTCGAGCAGCGCGGACTGGTGCGGCGCACGCCGGCGCCCGACGACGCCCGCGGCACCGTGGTGACCCTGACCGCGGACGGCCTGGCGCTGCAGCGCCAGGTGGGCCGGCAGCACGTGCGGAGCATCGCCCGGTACGTGGGCGGCGCCCTCGACGACGACGAGCTGCGGACGCTCACGGAGCTCACGGCGAAGCTGCGGGCCTTCCGCGCCTGACGCACGGGTCGGGTGGAACTGCCCGCTCGGCACGGATGTGCTCCCGAGCCCCCGGATCGCGTAGTGTCTCCCCCTGGTGCGCCGGGAAGTCTGGTCGGCAGCGTTGTCGTCTACCCTCCGGAGCTCCCATGCCGCACCAGCAGCCCCACGAGCACCACCACCTCCCCACCGCCCGCCCGCGCCGCGGGCTCGCCGTCCGCCTCGCGGACGAGCGGTTCTCGGGCCTGCTGCTGCTCGCCGCCGCGGTGGCCGCGCTCGTCTGGGCGAACTTGCCGTGGCGCGAGACGTATCACGCCATCGCCGGGACCGTCCTGGGACCGGCGTCGCTGCACCTCGACCTGACCGTCTCGACGTGGGCCGCCGACGGCCTGCTCGCCGTGTTCTTCTTCGTGGTCGGGCTCGAGCTCAAGACGGAGTTCGTCACGGGATCGCTGCGCAGGCTCGACGAGGCGCTGCTCCCCATGCTCGCTGCCGTGTTCGGAATGGCCGGGCCTGCGCTCATCTACGCTGCCGTGCAGGTCGGCACCGCGTCCGGCGCGGGGCGGGGGTGGGCGATCCCGACCGCGACCGACATCGCCTTCGCCCTCGCCCTGCTGGGCATCTTCGGTCGCGGGCTCCCGCCCGCCCTGCGGGTCTTCCTCATGACGCTCGCCGTCGTGGACGACCTGCTCGCCATCACCGTCATCGCGATCTTCTACACCGAGGAGATCCACCTGCTGCCGCTCCTGGGCGCACTGGCCGCCGTCGCGTTCTTCGCGGTGCTCGTCCAGCGTCGCCTCGGCCGCTGGTGGCTCCTGGTCCCGCTCGCCCTGCTCGCCTGGGGCCTCATGCACGCCTCCGGGGTCCACGCCACCGTCGCCGGCGTGCTCATGGGCCTGAGCGTGCCGGCGCGGGTCCGCCACGGTGAGCGGGAGGCCATGACGCACCGGTTCGTCGAACGGATCCAGCCGTGGTCGGCCGGCGTCGTGCTCCCGGTCTTCGCGTTCTTCGCCGCGGGTGTCACCGTGGTCGACTCCGGGCTCGGTGAGGTCCTCGCCGATCCGGTCGCCATCGGCGTCATGGCCGGCCTCGTGCTCGGCAAGCCGCTCGGCATCTGGGCCGGTGTGGCGATCCTCGTCAAGACCACGCGCCTTCGGCTGGGCAACGGCGTGGACCTCCCCGACCTGCTCGGGGTCTCCATGCTCGCGGGCATCGGCTTCACCGTCTCGCTGCTCATCGCGGACCTGTCCTTCGGTGGCACCCCCGAGGGGGACCCCGCGAAGCTCGCCGTGATCCTCGGCTCCCTGATCTCCGCGCTGCTCGGCGGCGTGACGCTCCGACGGCGCGCCAAGGTCCGGCGGCGTGGGCACCCGCGCGCCGCCCGCCCGGCACTGGGCGCGGGCGGTCGCAGTGCCCGACGTCGTGGGACCGGGGCGCCCGGGCGGTGAGGGGGCTGCGCCCAGGGGTGTGCGGGCCTGCACATCCGGGGGTGGGAGAGCGGTCCGGGCAGAACGGTCGCCACCGCGCTGAGATAGCCTGATGCCATGACGGCCGTGGTGCTCCTGAGCCCGCCGCGGTGATCACGCCGGGTCGCCCGGCGCCGCAGCAGCGCGGTCCACCTCCCTGCCGGGGAGGTCTTCTCATGTCAGGACCAGGAACCACCCATGCAGAGCAGGCGAGGAAAGACACCCATGAGCACGTACGAGCAGGTCGGTGCCGGCACGGCGGGCGGCGACGAGGTCACCGGTCACCGGTACACCGCGGCCCTGGCCGGGCGGATCGAGCGGGCCTGGCAGGACCGCTGGGAGGAGCGCGGCACCTTCCACGCCGTCAACCCCACCGGTGACCTCGCCGCCGCCGGCGAGGTGCCCGCCGAGAAGTTCTACCTGCTCGACATGTTCCCCTACCCCTCGGGCAAGGGACTCCACGTGGGGCACCCGCTGGGATACATCGCCACCGACGTCGTCGGCCGTTACCAGCGGATGAAGGGCAAGAACGTCCTGCACGCCCTGGGCTACGACGCGTTCGGCCTGCCCGCCGAGCAGTACGCCGTGCAGACGGGCCAGCACCCTCGGGTCACCACCGAGGAGAACATCGCCAACATGCGCACGCAGCTGCGCCGCCTCGGCCTCGGGCACGACGACCGCCGCACGTTCGCCACCACGGACCCGGAGTTCATGCGCTGGACGCAGTGGATCTTCCTGCAGATCTTCAACTCCTTCTACGACGCCGACGCCGCCCGCGGGGCGGGCGGCCGCGGTCGGGCCCGCCCGATCGCCGAGCTCGAGGCCGAGCTCGCGTCCGGCGCGCGTCCCACCCCGGACGGGCGCCCCTGGGCCGATCTCGGCCCCGCCGAGCGGCGCCGCATCCTCGACGACCACCGTCTCGCCTACATCTCCGAGTCCCCGGTGAACTGGTGCCCGGGCCTGGGCACGGTGCTGGCCAACGAGGAGGTCACCGCCGAGGGGCGCTCCGAGCGCGGGAACTTCCCCGTCTTCCGGCGGAACCTGCGCCAGTGGATGCTGCGCATCACCGCCTACGCCGACCGGCTCGCCGACGACCTCGACACGATCGACTGGCCCGAGAAGGTGCGCTCGATGCAGCGCAACTGGATCGGCCGCTCCACCGGCGCCCGCGTCGACTTCACGGTCCCCGGCGTGGCGGAGCCGCTCACCGTCTTCACGACCCGCCCGGACACCCTCTTCGGCGCGACGTTCATGGTGGTCTCCCCCGAGCACCCCATCCTCACCGACGGCGCCGTGCCGGCTGCGTGGCCGGACGGCACCAAGGACGTGTGGACCGGCGGCGCCGCCACCCCGGCCGACGCCGTCGCCGCCTACCAGCGGGCGGCCGCCGAGAAGACCGAGGCGGAACGCCAGGACGCCGACCGTGCCAAGACGGGTGTGTTCACCGGCATCTACGCCACGAACCCCGTCAACGGCGGCGCCGTCCCGCTGTTCGCCGCCGACTACGTGCTCATGGGCTACGGCACCGGCGCGATCATGGCCGTCCCCGGCGGGGACGACCGCGACTTCGCGTTCGCCCAGGCCTACGACCTGCCCGTCATCCACACCGTTCAGCCGCCCGAGGGGTTCGAGGGCGGGGCGTACACGGGCGACGGCGTGACCATCAACTCGGCCAACGCGGAGATCTCCCTCGACGGTCTCGGGGTGGCCGAGGCCAAGGCGGCCATGACGTCCTGGCTCGAGGCCGCCGGGGTCGGCCGCCGCGCGACGACGTACCGCCTGCGCGACTGGCTCTTCTCCCGCCAGCGCTACTGGGGCGAGCCGTTCCCTGTCGTCTACGACGAGGACGGCCAGGTGCACGCCCTGCCCGAGTCGATGCTCCCGGTGGACCTGCCCGAGGTGCCCGACTACTCCCCGCGCACGTTCGACCCGGACGACGCCCAGTCCTCCCCGGAGCCGCCGCTGGGCCGGGTGCCGCAGTGGGTGGAGGTCGAGCTGGACCTCGGGGACGGCCTCCGGACCTACCGCCGCGAGACGAACACGATGCCCAACTGGGCCGGCTCCTCCTGGTACGAGCTGCGCTACCTCGACCCGCACAACACCGGTGCACTCGTCGACCCCGAGAACGAGCGCTACTGGATGGGCCCGCGCCCCGCCACCACCACGCCCGACGGCGGCGCGGTGCCCGCCGACGTCTCCGGCGGCGCGGACCTGTACGTGGGCGGCGTCGAGCACGCCGTGCTGCACCTGCTCTACGCCCGGTTCTGGCACAAGGTCCTCTTCGACCTCGGGCACGTCTCCAGCTCCGAGCCGTTCCACAAGCTCTTCAACCAGGGGTACATCCAGGCCTACGCCTACGCCGATACCCGCGGCCAGTACGTGCCGGCCGACGAGGTCGTCGAGGTCACGGACGGCGCCGGCGGCGGCGCGGGCGAGCCGACCTACACCTGGCACGGCGAACCGGTCTTCCGCGAGTACGGGAAGATGGGCAAGTCGCTCAAGAACATCGTCACGCCCGACGACATGTACGAGAGCTACGGCGCCGACACCTTCCGCGTCTACGAGATGTCCATGGGGCCGCTCGACGTCTCCCGCCCGTGGGACACCCGCGCCGTCGTCGGCTCCCAGCGGTTCCTGCAGCGGCTGTGGCGCAACGTCGTCGACGAGCACACGGGGGAGACGACCGTCGTCGACACCCCCGTCGACGGCGCGACCCGCAAGCTCGTGGCCCGCACCGCGCACGAGGTCGAGACCGAGATGTCGGCGATGCGGGTCAACACCGCCATCGCGCGCATGATCGTGCTCAACAACCACCTCACCTCGCTCGGGCAGGTCCCGCGCGAGGCGATCGAGGCGCTCGTGCTCATGGTCGCCCCGGTGGCCCCGCACATCGCCGAGGAGCTGTGGTCCCGCCTCGGGCACGCCGAGTCCCTCGCCCGCCAGGCCTTCCCGACGGCGGACCCGGCCCTCCTCGCCGAGGAGACGGTCACCTGCGTCGTGCAGGTGGCGGGCAAGGTCCGCGACCGGCTGGAGGTGCCGGCCGACATCGGGGAGGATGAGCTGCGCGAGCGCGCCCTCACATCGCCCGCGGTGCTGCGCGTGCTCGGTGACCGGGGCGTGCGCAAGGTCATCGTGCGGGTCCCCGGCCTGGTGAACGTCGTCCCCGGGGCCTGATCCGCCCCTCCGGCCGAGCCGCTCCGGCGGTGGTGCGCCGTCCATCGCGGGCGGCGCACCCTCCGCCGAGGTCCGCTCGCCCGGCGCCACGCGGGCGCGTGGGGATTTCACACGCCCGGTCCGTGTCCGTTAGGGTGCGGCGGCAAGAGCAGGGAGCGGCCGCCCGCGATGAGGAGTGGTGGTCGGTGCCCTCCGAATGTCGACGACGACAGATGGGACAGACATGAACTCCGTCATCCTTGCCATCGTCGGGGTCGCGATGGTCGTGCTGGGGTACGTCCTGTACTCCAAGTACCTGGCCAACCGCGTCTACCGACTCGACCCCGCCTATGCCACCCCCGCCCACGAGCTCAGGGACGGTGTGGATTACGTCCCCACCAACAAGTACGTGCTGTGGGGTCACCACTTCACCTCCGTGGCCGGCGCCGCCCCCATCGTGGGCCCCGCGGTCGCGGTCATCTGGGGCTGGCTCCCCGCGTTCCTGTGGGTGACGATCGGCACGGTCTTCTTCGCCGGGATGCACGACCTCGGTTCGCTGTGGGCCTCCGTGCGCAACCGGGGCCGCTCCATGGGCATGCTCTCGGGCCGCTACATCGGGGTGCGCGGGCGCAACCTCTTCCTCGTCGTGATCTTCCTGCTCCTGCTCATGGTCAACGCGGCGTTCGCGGTCGTCATCTCCAACCTCCTCGTCGCGACGCCGACGGCGGTGATCCCCGTCTGGGGTGCGATCCTCGTCGCGCTCCTGATCGGGCAGGCCATCTACCGCTTCCGAATGAAACTGGCCGTCGTCTCCGTGGTCGGGGTCGTGGCCCTGTATGCCCTGATCCTCGTCGGTGACCGGGTGCCCGTCGTGCTGCCGGAGACGATCCTCGGCCTGTCGGACAACGCCTTCTGGATCGTGGTCCTCTTCCTCTACGCCGGCGTCGCCTCCGTGCTGCCCGTGTGGATGCTGCTCCAGCCGCGCGACTACATCAACGGCCTGCAGCTGTTCATCGGCCTCGCCCTTCTCTACGGCGCCGTACTCCTCGCCGCGCCCACGATCGTGGCACCTGCCTTCAACACCAACGTGCCCGAGGGCACCCCGAGCATGGTGCCGCTGCTGTTCGTGACCATCGCCTGCGGCGCCATCTCCGGCTTCCACGGCATGGTCTCCTCCGGCACCACCGCCAAGCAGCTCGACAAGGAGACCGACGCCCGCTTCGTCGGCTACTTCGGGGCGGTCGGGGAGGGGCTGCTCGCGCTCGGCGCCATCATCGCCGCGACGGCCGGCTACCGGTCCCTCGCCGACTGGGAGGCCGTCTACAGCGCCTTCAACCAGGGCGGGGTGACCGCCTTCGTCGAGGGCGGCGGCGCCATCATGAACGCCGGGCTCGGCATCTCGCCGTCCCTGAGCGCCACGATCCTGGCGACGATGGCCGTGCTGTTCGCCGCGACCACGATGGACACCGGCGTGCGGCTGCAGCGGTTCGTCGTCCAGGAGGCCGCCGAGCTCGCCGGGTTCCGGGTCGGCACGGTGGTGTCCACCCTCATCGCCCTGGCCGTGGCGATGGGGCTGGCGTTCGGTGCCGGGGCCGACGGCGCGGGCGGCATGGTGATCTGGCCGCTGTTCGGAACCACCAACCAGATCCTCGCCGGGCTGACGCTCTCGATCGTGGCCGTCATGCTGATGCGCCAGGGCCGCCCCGTGCTGCCTGCACTCGTGCCACTCGTCTTCGTGCTGGTGATGTCCGTCTTCGCGCTGGTGGTGCAGATGGGCACCTTCTACGGCGACGGCAACTGGTTGCTGCTCGTGCTGGACGTGATCATCCTCGTCGCCGCCCTGTGGGTGATCGTCGAGGCCACCATCGCGATGGGCCGGGCCCGTCGTGAGCCGGCGATGGAGGAGGACGACATGCTCGCGGAGACCGAGCGCCGGTGAGTCTGCGGGACGTGCAGGCCCGCCTCGCGGCGGGCCTGCACGAGTTCTACGTCGCGCCCTACCGGCGCACCTTCGCACGCGCCCGGCGCGACGAGGACGACCTCTTCACCATGATCGTCCTCGCCGAGGCGCTCGGCGTGCCCAACCCGGTGAGCTACTACACCGCCGAGCTGCTGCCGGTCGTGTACGACCGCTTCCACGACTGGCACCTGCGGATGGGCTTGGACCGATCACCCCTGGAGGGCTACTCGTGCTGCTGAGCCTCGTCGCCGAGCGGCGCGTGCTGTTCGTCGGCGGCAAGGGAGGGGTCGGCAAGACCTCCGTCGCCTCCGCGGTCGGTCTCGCCCAGGCGCGGGCCGGGCGCCGGGTCCTGGTGGTCTCCACCGACCCTGCGCACAACCTCGGCCACCTCTGGCAGCGTGCCGTCGGCGACCGCGTGACCGCGCTCGCCCAGGGGGTCGACGGGCTCGAGATCGACCCGGCCCGGACCACCGAGGAGCACCTCGCCGCGGTGCGCTCGACCGTGCGCCGCCTCATGCCGCCGCATCTGGCCGGCGAGGTCGACCGCCACCTCGACCTCGCCCGCGACGCCCCCGGAACGCACGAGGCCGCGATCCTCGAGCGCATCGCCGAGACGGTCGAGCATGCCCTGGTCGATTACGACCTCGTGGTCTTCGACACCGCACCGTCGGGCCACACCGCCCGGCTGATGTCGCTGCCCGAGACGATGGCCGCCTGGACGGACGGGCTGCTGCGCCGCCAGGAGCGGTCCGAGCGCTTCGGAGCGGCGCTGCGCGCGTTCGGCCCCGACGACGACGGCGCCGCCGCACTGCTCGGTGCCGGGCGGGCCGCCCGGGACCCACGGGCCGAGCGGGACCAGGAGATCCGGCGGATCCTGCTGCGCCGGCGG
The DNA here is from genome assembly GCF_054605595.1 of Georgenia sp. Classification (NCBI taxonomy): domain Bacteria; kingdom Bacillati; phylum Actinomycetota; class Actinomycetes; order Allobogoriellales; family Allobogoriellaceae; genus Georgenia; species Georgenia sp. The sequence continues at coordinate 19,631 of NZ_JBTSDU010000017.1, forward strand.
GACCGGTTCGAGGGTCTGCGCTCGGTGCTGCGCGACGCCGCACGGACGTCCTTCGTCATCGTGCTCGCCGCGGAGCGGCTGCCGGTGCTGGAGAGCGTGGAGCTGCACGGCCGGCTCGTCGGGGCCGGTGTGCACGTGGGCGCCCTGGTGGTGAACAAGCGGTCGCCGCTCGACGCCGGCGCCCTGCTCGCGGAACGGCACCGGTTGGAGCGGGCGCACCTGACGTACCTGCGCACGCAGCTTCCCCAGGTGCCGCTGGTCGAGGTACCGCTGGTGCCGGGTGAGATCGTCGGGGAGTCGGCGCTCGATCGGTTCGGTGCCGTCCTTGCCACGTCGTCGCCCGCCGCGGGGTAACGCTCCCGGCGCGGTCCTCGCCGCCCGGCCGGTCCCGTGGGTGAGCGATCCGTGGACAGATGCGCGGCGGACGCCGCGATGGGCCACAGTGAGGGGGTGGCACCGAGCGTGGGGAGCAAGTGATGGAGACCGTGTCGACGCCGTTCGAGGCGACCCTGCGGCGTGCGGAGCTCGACGGCGAGCCGACCTGGGTGCTCACGCACCCCGACGGTGCGCGGCTCGTGGTGGCGGAGACCGGCGCCACGGTGCTGGCGTGGCAGGCCCCCGGGGCCGACGGCACGCTCGTGGACCTGCTCGACGGATACCGTTCGGCGGCCGAGCTCGTCGCCCAGGACGGCTACCGCAGCGCCGTCCTGGTGCCGTGGTCGAACCGGGTGCGGGACGCCCGCTACACCTTCGCCGGCGTCACGCACGAGCTGGCGCCGGACGAGAGGGTCCTGGTGGGGGCGGACGGCCGGGACGTGGGGATGCACGGGCTGCTGACGTCGGTGCGGTGGACCCGCTCCGCCGTCGAGGTGCGGGACTCCGACCGGGCGATCCGGCTCGAGGCGGCCATCACCCCCGAGACCAACCCGGGCTACCCGTTCTCACTCCAGGTCACCGCCACGTACTCCCTGGGTATCGGCGCCGAGGGAGAGGCGCGGCTGGGGCTCGAGCTCGAGGCCACCAACGTCGGCGCCGGGCCGGCGCCCGTGACGCTCGGCTGGCACCCCTACCTGCGGCTGCCCGGCCATGACACGATCGACGACCTCGAGCTCACCGTCCCCGCCCGCTCCCGCGTGCTGACCGACGCCGCACTCATCCCGCTGGCCGGCGAGCAGGCGTTCTCGGGCGTCACCGCCCCCGTGCGGATGCCGCTCGGGGGCGTGGCCCTCGACGACGCGTACACCGATCTCGTCCCCGACGACGACGGCGTGGTCACCACCGTGCTGCGCTCCCCGCGGACCGGGGAGTCCCTCACCGTGGAGCAGGAGCCGTTCCAGAGCCAGGTCGTGCACGTCTATACGGGCGACTCGCTCGAACGTGAACCCCGCGCGTCCGTGGCCGTCGAGCCGTGTCAGGCGCTCACGAACGCGTTCAACCGGCCCGGCAGCGCGGCCGTCGTGGTGCTCGCGCCGAGCGAGAGCCGACAACTCGTCAGCGACATCGTCTACCGCCACCGCCACCGCCACCACTGAGGACCCGCCCCCGCTCATCCCCGGGCATCGACCTCCCGGACGAGCCGGACGAGCAGGGTGTGCAGCTGCGCCGCCTCGTCGGTGGTGAGTGCGGCGGCGATGACGCGCTCGGCCGCCGTGGGGTCGTCGAGCTCGCCGAGCGCGGTACGGCCGGCCGCGGTGAGGGCGACGACGTGGCGCCGTCGGTCGGCGGTGTGACGCTCGCGCCGCACGTACCCCGTGCGCTCCAGACCAGTGAGCATGCGGCTCGTGGTCTGCTCGGTGACCCCGAGCACGCGCGCGATCTCGCGCTGGGACCGGGCGCCTCCGGCGAGCACCGCCAGGACGGGCATGGACGCGTGGGTGAGGGACCACCGGCCGAGGTGGGCGTCCCACGCGCGTTCGACCCGGCGGGCGGCGGCCGAGAGCAACCGGCCCGTCGGCCACTCCTCCGGTGGGACCCCGACCCCCGGACCCGGCGCCGCGCCGGGTTGCTCGTGCTCACTCATCGCGGTCATCCTGCCAGTCCTCCCTGCACCCACGCGCCGCGCCGGTCGACGGCGCCGGACTTGTGCCCCCCCGCGTCCGTCCCCCACCATTGCTCAGTACGCTAAGTATTAGCCCCTCGCCCCGCCTGGAGCCCGCCCGTGACGCACGACCGGTCCACCCCGCCCCGACGGCACCCCACCCGTTCCGCGCTGCTGCGGGCAGCGATCGTGACGGCCACCCTGCTCGCCTGGCTCGTCGTGGGCGGCCTCGGAGGCATGGCCCAGGGCACCTTGTCCCAGGTGCAGGAGAACGACCAGGCGGTGTTCCTGCCCGCCGGCGCCGAGTCGACCCGGGCCGCCGAGGCCGCCCGGGCGTTCACCGACTCCACGACGCTACCCGCCCTCCTCGTCGCCACCAGTGCCGAGGGTGGGGCGCTGACCCGCGCGCAGGTCGCAGCGGTGCAGGCGCTGGCCGCGGCGATCCCAGGCCTCGAGCTGCCCGGTGGCACCACCCTCGGGGACTCGCTCACCGTACCGGTGGCCGCCGTGCCCTCCGCGGACGGGCAGGCCGTGCTCGTGCCCGTCGCGCTCGACGGCGAGGTGGCGAACGAGCTCGTCGGCGAGAAGGAGGAACGCCTCGTCACCGTCGTCGTCGACGAGCTGCGCGCCCTCGCCGCCGACCAGCTGCCGGGAGCCGGCCTGGAGGTGTGGGTGACCGGTCCGGCCGGGTTCGTTGCCGACCTCGTCGCCGCGTTCGGGGGAATCGACGGCATCCTGCTCGGCGTCGCCCTCGTCGTCGTGCTCGTCATCCTGGTGGCCGTCTACCGCTCGCCGTCGTTGCCGTTCACGGTCCTGCTGACCTCCGTCTTCGCGCTCAGCCTGGCCGCCCTCGTCATCAAGCCGCTGGCCGGCGCCGGTGTGCTGCTGCTCAACGGCCAGAGCCAGGGCATCCTCTCGATCCTCGTCATCGGCGCCGCCACCGACTACTCCCTACTCCTCGTGGCCCGCTACCGCGAGGAGCTCTTCCGGTACGCGCACCCCGCCGACGCCATGCGCGTGGCGTGGCGGGCCTCGGTCGGGCCGATCCTCGCCAGCGCCGGTACCGTCATCATCGCCCTGCTGGCCTTGCTGCTCTCCGACCTCGGGTCGAACTCCAGCCTCGGGCCCGTGGCCGCCATCGGGATCGCGTCCTCGGTCCTCGCCGCGCTGACCCTGCTGCCGGCCGTGCTCCTCGTGGCGGGTCGCCGGTCGCGCTACGTCTTCTGGCCGCGGATGCCCCGCTACGACCACCCCGCCGGCCGCCACGAGGCCGGCGCGGTGGCCGCCGCCGGCGGCGTCGCCCGGGTGGGCCGGTGGGAACGGCTCGCCGGGTTCGTCACGAGCCACGCCCGCCCGGTCTGGATGATCACGGCCGTCGTGCTGCTCGGCGCCGTCGCCTTCGTGCCGACGCTGCGGGCGGAGGGCACGAGCGAGTCGGACGTCTTCCTCAGCGACGTCGAGGCCGTCACGGGCGAGGAGGTCCTCGGCCGGCACTTCGACGTCGGGCAGGTCCAGCCCGTCGTCGTCATCACCGGCGAGGACGGCGCCGCGGACGTCCGGGCGGCGGCCGAGGGCGTCGACGGTGTGCTCTCCGCGACGATGCTGACCGCCGGTGCCGGTGCACCGTCCGAGACCCCCGGCCCGCCCTTGGTGGTCGACGGCCGGGTGCAGATCCAGGTGGTCACCGAGGCCGCCGCCGAGACGCAGGCAGCGCTGATCACCGTCTCCGACGTGCGCGCGGCCGTGCACGACGTCGCCCCCGACGCGCTCGTCGGCGGCGCGGCAGCGGAACGGCTGGACACCCAGGAGATCGCCGCGCGGGACCTGCGCACCATCGTCCCGGTGGTGCTGCTCGTCATCCTCGTCATGCTCATGCTGTTGCTGCGGGCCGTCGTGGCGCCGCTGCTGCTGCTTGCGGTGAACGTGCTGTCCTTCGCCGCCACCCTGGGACTGGCCGCGCTCGTCTTCAACCACGTGCTCGACATGCCGGGCGCCGACGCCACCGTGCCACTGTACGGGTTCGTCTTCCTCGTGGCACTCGGCATCGACTACTCGATCTTCCTCATGACCCGGGTGCGGGAGGAGTCCCTCACCCACGGCACCCGGGAGGGCGTGCGGCGCGGCCTGGCCGTGACCGGCGGGGTCATCACCTCCGCCGGGCTGGTGCTCGCCGCGACCTTCAGCGCCCTGGCGGTCATCCCGCTGCTCTTCCTCGTCCAGCTGGCCTTCATCGTGGCGGTCGGCGTCCTCATCGACACCTTCGTGGTGCGCACGCTCCTCGTACCCGGTCTCGTGCACGACGTGGGCCGGACGGCGTGGTGGCCGTGGCAGCGGCGCGTCCCGCGCGACCCGCCGGCGCTCGAGGCGCCGGTCGATGCGGGAGCGGCGGGCGCCGCCGACGCCGACGACGCGTCCGGTGGCGACCCGTCGACGGCCCACCGACGCTGAACCGAGGAGCCACCTCGGAGGCCGGGACCGGGGCCGGTGAGCGGCCGCTCACCGCCGTCGGCGGGTCCCGAAGATCGTCCGCGTGATCTCTCGGCCGAGCTGGGTGCCGACGGAGCGCAGGAACGCGTCGAGGGGGTCACTGGTGCGCGTCCGACGGGTCCGTCCGGCGGACGCCCGGGCGCGGGTCTCGTCCCGGTCGATCTCCGCCTGGAGCTTCTCGAGATCGCGTGCTCGCTGCCGGGCCTCCGTGTCCGCTGCCCGCTGCTCCGTCCGGCGGATCCGCTCCGCCCGTTCGTGCGCCGCCGCGGCCTGCGCCGCAGCGTCCTGCTGGGCGACGCGCGTGGTGAGCAGCTCGTGGGCGGACTCCCGGTCGACGGGGTTCGCGTACCGCGCCGCGAGCGGGGAGGCCGCGACGACCTGCTCGAGCACGGCGGCCGGTGCCGGGGCCATCGAGGCCCGTGGTGCGCGGATGCGCGTGGGGGAGACCGGCGTCGGACGGCCCTTCTCGTCGAGTGCGGTGACCACCGCCTCGCCGGTGCCGAGCGACGTCAGGACCTTCTCGAGGTCGTACTCGGAGGTGGGGAACGTGCGCACCGTCGCGCGCAACGCGTCGGCGTCCCTCGGGGTGAACGCGCGCAGGGCGTGCTGGACGCGGGTGCCGAGCTGGGCGAGGACGTCGGCGGGCACGTCCTGCGGGGTCTGGGTGACGAAGAAGATACCGACGCCCTTGGAGCGGATGAGGCGCACGGTCTGGATCACCTGGGTGAGGAACTCCGGGGAGGCGTCGGTGAAGAGCAGGTGCGCCTCGTCGAAGAAGAACACGAGCTCGGGCTTGTCGAGGTCGCCGACCTCCGGCAGGGATGCGAACAGCTCGGCGAGCAGCCACATGACGAACGTCGAGAAGAGCGTGGGCCGGTCCTGCAGGTCGGGGAGCTGGAGGGCGGAGATCACGCCGCGACCGTCCGGGGTCGTGCGGAGCAGGTCGCTCGTCTCGAACGCCGGCTCGCCGAAGAACACCTCCGCGCCCTGGGCCTGCAGCGCGGAGATCTCCCGGAGGATCACCCCCGCGGTCGCGGTGGAGATGCCTCCGATGCCCGCGAGCTCGGGCTTGCCGTGCTCGCTGGTGAGGTAGCCCACCGTCGCACGCAGGTCCTTGAGGTCGAGCAGGGAGAGCCCCTGTGAGTCGGCCCAGTGGAAGATCAGCTGCAGGCTGGACTCCTGCGTCCCGTTCAGGCCGAGCACCTTGCTCAGCAGCAGCGGTCCGAAGTCGGTGACGGTGGTCCGGATCGGGATCCCGGTACCGACCCCGCCCAACGAGAGCAGCTCGACCGGGTAGGACGTCGGCGACCAGTCCTGTCCGATGCCGCGGGTGCGTGTGAGCAGCCCCTCGCTCGGCGTGCCCGGCACGGTGAGGCCCGTGAGATCGCCCTTGATGTCGGTGACGAAGACGGGCACGCCGGCGGTGGAGAGCTCCTCGGCCATGACCTGGAGCGTGCGCGTCTTGCCCGTGCCGGTGGCCCCGGCGACCAGACCGTGCCGGTTGAGCATGGCGATGGAGAGTCCGACCTGGGCCCCGGGGTCCGGGGTCCCGCCGTCGCCGACGAGCGCTCCGACGGGGAGCGTCGCCGGTGACGCCATCGCCGGGTCGGCCGCCGCCAGGGCGGCGTCGAGCGCGGCGGCCGCTGCCGCGGCCTCGGCGCGAAGCCGCGCGATCTCAGGGACAGCGGTGGGAGTCTCGTCGGCCATGACCGGATCGTATGGGGAGATGCCCGTCGGGACAGCCCCCGGGGAGGCCAGGGCCTGCGGGTGTCGCAAACCCATCCACCCATCCACCTGGCCGGCCGACGCCGCTGATGCCACCGCGTCCACAGCCCCGGGGCCGAGGTGGCCACGATCGCTGCGGCGCCGCCTAGGTTCCCTGGCGTGAGCACCCGTCGCACGGTCCGGAACGCACGCCTGAGGGCGCTCACCCGCGCCGCCTACACGGCCACCGCAGGCCATCTCGAGATCGATCCGGAGGAGGAGTCCGGCCGCGCGCCGCGCCGATGGTCCGTCTCTGCGCGTGCGGCGATCGGCGCGGCCGTCATCGTCCTCCTCGTGGGGGTGGCGCTCGCCCTGCGTGCCTGGGCCGGGGCACCCGCCGTGCCGACCCCGCTGCCACCGCCCGGGGAGCTCGAACCGAGCGTCGGTGCGTCGGCGCCGTCCGGGGAGCCGGCGGGTCCCGCGGACGAGCCGTCCACCGCCCCGGACGGGCCAGCCGACCCGTCCGGGGCGATGCCCCCGGACGCGACGCCCTCGGGGCCGACGACGGGCGGCGGGCCGTCCGCCACGACCGTGGTGGTGCACGTGGCCGGCGCGGTCCGCCACCCCGGGTTGGTGGAGCTGCGTGCGGGCGCCCGGGTCGCCGACGCCGTCGAGGCGGCCGGCGGGGCCACCGACGACGCCGAGGTCGCGGCGGTCAACCTGGCCCGGCTCCTCGTCGACGCCGAGCAGGTCTACCTGCCGCGGGTGGGGGAGAGCCCGCTCGGCGGTGCAGGGGCCGCCGGAGCGGCGCCCGGAGGAGGCACGGGCGGTGAGGCCGCAGGCGGTGCGGCGGGCGCCGACGGCCCGGTGGATCTCAACACGGCGGGGCGGGTGGAGCTCGACGCGCTGCCCGGCGTCGGGCCGGTCCTCGCCGAGCGCATCCTCGCGTGGCGCGACCTCAACGGGCCCTTCACCTCGGTCGAGGACCTCGACGCCGTCTCCGGTATCGGGCCGGCCATGATGGAGCGGCTCCGTGACCTGGTGACGACATGACCGATCCGCCGGCCGCTGGAGGGTCTGGGGTGAGCGTCGCCGAGGGGACACCGGCAGGGGTCCATCCCGTGGCTGTCGACGCCCGGCTCGTCCCGTCCGCGACGGTGGCATGGGTGGGTGCGTTCGTCGCCGTGACACAGCAGGCCGGCATGGTGCTGGTGGCCGCGTTCGTCGTCGCTGCCCTCGCGGCGATCACGGCCGCCGAACTGCTGCGCGAGCGGCGGCACGCCAGCGCCGTCGCCCGCACCCGCCGGCGACACCGGGGCGTCAACCGCTCCCCGCCCGCGGCCGCGGGCCTGCTCGCCCTGGCTGTCCTCCTCGCCGTGCTCGCCTCCACCGCCGCGCAGCTGCACGCGCGCGGCACGGGACTGCTGGCCGAGGTCGCCGCCCGGGGTGGCAGCGCCGTCCTCGTCGCGGACGTGGCCGCGGAACCGCGCCCGGTGCCGCCGCGCGAGTGGGACACCACGGAGCGTTTCCGAGTCGTCCTGACCACGACCGAGGTCGCCGCCCGGGGCAGCCGGGGCGCCGCGGTCGGGGATGTCGTCCTCGTCGGCCCGGCGGCGTGGGGCGACCTCGCCCTGGGCGAGCAGGTCAGCGTCCGTGCGACGCTGACACCGACCAGGGCGGGAGACGGAGCCGTCGCGCTCGCGTTCACCGACCGACCACCGGAGATCACCGGCGCACCCGGCGGGCACCTCGCTGTCGTCAACCACGTGCGCCGGTCGCTGCGCGATCTCACCGCCGACTTCAGCCCCCAGGCCAGGGGGCTCGTGCCCGGTATCGCGGTCGGTGACGACCGCGCGCTGTCGCCGGAGCTGGCCGAGGCGATGCGGGCCACCTCGCTCACCCACCTGACCGCCGTCTCCGGCGCGCACATCGCGATCCTGCTGGGGCTGGTCGTGGTGGCGACGTCGTGGCTGCCGCGCCGCGGGCAGGTGGTCGTGGGCGCCGTGGCGCTGGGCGCCTTCGTCACGCTGGTGCGCCCCGAGGCCTCGGTGCTGCGCTCGGCGGTGATGGGAGCAGTGGTGCTCGCCGCCCTCCTGCTGGGCCGTCCGGCCCGGGCGCTGCCGGCACTCTGCCTGGCCGTCGCGGCGCTCCTGGTCCTCGACCCCTGGCTCGCCCGGTCCTACGGCTTCACGCTCTCGGTGCTCGCGACGGCGGGGCTCGTGCTGCTGGCGCGGCCGTGGCGGCGGTGGCTCTCCCAGGTGCTGCCCCGCTGGCTCGCCACCGCCGTCGCGATCCCCGCGGCCGCCCAGGCGGTGTGCGGCCCGGTCATCGTGCTGCTGGAGCCCGTGGTCGCCACCTATGCCGTGCCCGCGAACATCCTCGCGGCGCCGGCCGTACCACCGGCCACGGTGCTCGGGGTGGCCGCCGCGCTCCTCGCGCCGGTGTGGCCCGCCGGGGCACAGGTACCCGCCGTGCTCGCCGCGGGGAGCACGTGGTGGATCGCGCAGGTGGCCGAGCGGTTCGCGGCCCTGCCCAGCGCCCGGCTGCCGTGGGCGTCCGGCCTGCTTGGGGCCGTCCTGCTGGGGGTGGCGACCGCCGTCCTGGTGGTCGTGCTCGCCCGGACCGACCCTCGGCGGGTGCGTCGCGTGGCCCCGGTGGCGCTCCTCACGGTGGTGCTCGTGCTCGGCGCACGCGAGGTCGTGGCCCCGCGCGGCGGCTGGTGGGGCGGGCCGTGGCCACCGCCCGGCTGGGTCGCCATCCAGTGCGACGTCGGGCAGGGCTCGGCGTTCGTCCTGCGCGACGGTGCCCGCACCGTCATGGTCGACGTCGGCCCGCCCGCCGGGGGCGCGGACCGGTGCCTGCGCACGGCGGGGATCGACCGGCTCGACCTGCTGGTGCTCACGCACGCCCACGCCGACCACGTCGGTGGGCTGGCCGAGGTGCTCGAGGTCGCCGACGTCGGGACGGTGCTGCTGGGCCCGGGCGAGCTCCCGGCGTCGGCGGTGCGCGGCGTCGAGGAGGCGCTCGCGCGCGCGGACGTCGAGCTGCACCGGCCGGTGGTCGGCCATCCGTGGGCCGCGGGAGACCTCGGCGGCCTGACCTGGCAGGTGCTGTGGCCTACGGCGGAGGTGGTCCCGCGGCTCGCGGGGGCGGACGGCGTGAACGACCTCTCCCTCGCGGTGCGGCTGCGGACGCCCAGCGTCAGCGTGCTGGCGCTGGGTGACGTCGAGCTCGCGGGGCAGGCGGGGCTGCTGCGCCGGCTGCGGGAGGCGGGTGCGCCGGGCAGGGCGGAGAGAGCCGGCGTCGACGTCGTGCTCGTCGCGCACCACGGCTCGCCCGTGCAGGACCCGGCGCTCGCCGTGCGCCTCGACACCCGGCTCGCTCTCGTCAGCGTCGGTGCGGACAACGACTACGGGCACCCGGCGTCGGGGACGTTGGCGCTCTATGGCGGTACCGGCGCGGTGGTGCTGCGCACCGACCGCTGCGGCGCCATCGCGGTGGTCGAGACGCCCGCGGGGCTCGGTACGGTGTCCGGCTGCCCGCCGTGACGGGCGGGACCGGCGGGCTCGGCGCGGTGCGGGGAGCCCGCCGTGGGTGCTCGCCGTGGTGGGCGACGTCGGACCACGTCCGCGGTGCGTGGCAGGCTTGGGCACATGCCTGCCCCCCGTCGTCGCCCCGCCGCCTCCGGTCCCGGCTGGGACCAGGTCGAGCTGGCCCCGGTCGTGCTCGTCCGCGGGACCGAGGGCCTGCTCGCGGACCGGGCCGTCACCCGGCTGCTCGACCAGGCTCGCGCGGCGGACCCCGCGGTCGAGATCACCAGGCTGGAGGCGGCGGCGTACGAGCACGGTCAGCTCGAGATGGTGGCCAGCCCGTCGCTTTTCGGGGAGCGCCGGTGCGCCGTCGTCGAGGGCGCCGAGGCGATGACCGACGAGTTCTTGACGGACGGGCTCGCCTACCTCGAGGCGGTGCCCGACGACGTCTGGCTCGTGATCCGCCACAACGGGGGGACCCGCGGGAAGAAGCTGCTCGACGCCGTCGCCGCGGCGGGCTTCCCGGTGGTCTCGTGTGACCCGGTCAAGAGCGAGAGCGACAAGGCCGACTTCGTCCGCGCCGACTTCAGACGGGCGGGGCGGCGAATCGACCCCGCGGCCGTGCAGGCTCTCGTCGAGGCCGTCGGCAGCGACCTGCGCGAGCTCGGGGCGGCGACGTCACAGCTCGTGGCTGACACGTCCGGCACCGTGACCAGCGACGTCGTGCTGCGCTACTACGGGGGGAGGGTCGAGGCGACCGGCTTCCGGGTGGCCGACGCGGCCGTCGCCGGCCACGCGGGTGAGGCGGTGACGCTGCTGCGCCATGCGGTCGCGACCGGCACCGGCCCGGTCCCGGTGGTGGCGGCGCTCGCGGTGAAGCTGCGCACGCTCGCGAAGGTGGCGGCCACGCGGGGGAGGGCGGGTGTGTCGGCGGGGGATCTGGGGCTCGCACCCTGGCAGATCGATCGGGCGCGCCGCGAGCTGTCCGGATGGACCCCCGAGGGGCTGGCCGCGGCGATCGGTGCCGTGGCCGCGGCGGATGCCGAGGTCAAGGGACAGGGACGCGACCCGGTCTTCGCCGTCGAGCGTGCCGTGCTGCGGGTGGCGGGCGCCCGCAGCCGGTAGGGCCGCCGACACCAGGGAACGACGAAGGACCGCGGCGAGTCAGCTCGGTGGGGGTGAGACCGAGAAGTTCCCGCATCCCGCGAACAGGGACATGAGCCCGGCATGGCCGTCATGCCACGAGTGGTGCGCGCGCGCTCCTGGCATCGGTGCGCCGACCGGCACACCTCCGGGACGGCCGGTCAGCCAGGGATGGCCCACCGGCGACGGGAGGTGCGCTGCGGGGCGCTATGCTCGACTTGAGCACTATCGCTCGGCCGAGGTGCCGCTCACGGGCCCGCAGATGCCGCACGCCGACCGAGCGCGCGCCCTCGGACCCAGGACCAGCCCTCGGACCGAGCACGAGCCCGCAGGTCACGCACCGGAGAGAGGACGCCATGACGCAGGAATCGGCCGACCCCGTCACGGTCGGCGCGCCGTTGACGCGCAGCGACCGTCTCGACGACCTGGCCTTCACGCGCGAGCACGGCCGTCTCGTGGTCGGCTCCGGCATCGGATGGGCGCTCGACGCGATGGACGTCGGCCTGATCTCTTTCGTCATGGCGGCGCTCGCCGTGCAGTGGCAGCTCGAGGACACCACGCTGAGCCTGATCGGCTCGATCGGCTTCGTCGGCATGGCCCTCGGTGCCACGCTCGGCGGCCTGCTCGCAGACCGGTTCGGCCGACGTAACATCTTCGCGGTCACCCTCCTGGCCTACGGGCTGGCGACCGGCGCAGCCGCACTCTCGGTCTCGGTCGGGATGCTGGTGGCGCTGCGCTTCGTCGTCGGGCTGGGGCTCGGCTCCGAGCTCCCCGTGGCCTCGACCCTGGTGAGCGAGTATGCACCGACCCGGATCCGGGGGCGGGTCGTCGTCATCCTCGAGGCCTTCTGGGCGGTCGGTTGGCTCGCCGCGGCACTGGTGGGGTACTTCGTCGTCGCCGGTTCGGACAACGGATGGCGCTGGGCGCTCGCGCTGGGTGCGATCCCGGCCCTGTACGCGCTCTACGTGCGGCGGTCGATCCCCGAGTCGGTGCGCTTCCTGGAGACCAAGGGTCGGCACACCGCGGCCGAGGCCGCCGTCCGCCGGTTCGAGAGCTCCCCACCGATGTTCGGGGGGCACCGGACCGCGACCGGTGCGACGCCGGGCACGGGTGCGGTCTCCGCCGGCGCGCCCGGCGGTGCACCGGACACGGGTGCGGACGCAGCCCGCCCCGCCAGGACCGCTGAGCCCGCCCCGCGGGGCGTCGCGAGCCTGTGGACCACCCCGCTGCGCACCCGCACGCTCGGGCTCTGGCTCGTGTGGTTCTTCGTCAACTTCGCCTACTACGGCGCGTTCACGTGGCTGCCCACGCTGCTGGTCGCCGACGGGATGAGCCTGGTCCGGTCCTTCGGGTACACGGTCATCATCACCTCGGCCCAGCTCCCGGGGTACGCGGTGGCTGCCTACCTGATCGAGAAGTGGGGGCGGCGTCCCACGCTGTCCACCTTCCTGGTGGGCGCCGCGGGCGCGGCGGGCCTCTTCGCGATCGCGTCCACCCCGGCCGGCGTGATCGTCGCGGGTTGCCTGCTCTCCTTCTTCTCCCTCGGCGCCTGGGGTGCGCTCTACGCCGTCACGCCGGAGATGTACCCCACCGCAATCCGTGGCACGGGGGCGGGCTGGGCCGCCGGCGTGGGCCGTATCGCCTCGATCCTCGCCCCGCTGGCGGTGCCCGTGCTCAACCGGGCCGGCGACATCTGGCTGGTCTTCGTGGTCTTCGCCGTGGCGTTCGTGATCGCAGCGGCGGCGGCGCTGATGCTCAAGGAGCAGAAGGGTCGCGCGTTGGAGAGCTGAGCCGGGGCCCCGGCCGTCCCGTGGGGCAGGTGGCCCGCTTCGTCCACCGAGGCTTCCGGGCGGCGCATCCCGGTGCGGCGCCCGTGCGCACCCTGCCCGAGCCCCGATCCTTCAGCGCGACGGCCGCGTGGTCGAGGCCCGGCAAGGTCGGGGCCGGGCACGATCCGGTGCGGACGACAACGGCGCCGCACCCGGGAGGGTGCGGCGCCGTTGTCGTTGCGAGGTCGCCTCAGAGAGTGGCGACCTGCTTCGCGAGCTTCGACTTGCGGTTCGCGGCCTGGTTGGCGTGGATGACGCCCTTGCTCACGGCCTTGTCGAGCTTGCGCCCGGCCACCTTGAGCGCGTCGGACGCGGTCTCCTTGTCACCGGTCACGATGGCCTCGCGGACGCGACGCACGTGCGTGCGCAGCTCGGCCTTGACGGCCTTGTTGCGCAGGCGCGCCTTCTCGTTGGTGCGGATGCGCTTGATCTGGGACTTGATGTTCGCCACGTGTGGACTCTCTCGTACGGTCGCCGGAGCGATCTGTCAACGGTCGGTGAGGGATGTGCCGCGACCGGGACTGGGGCGTGGGGGTACCTCGTGGTTGGTCGGTGGCCGGGCCGCCGCCGACCCGGCAGCAACCCAAGGGAAAACCCTACCATCCGGGCGCCTGGGCGGACATTTCCCATGGACGTGAGGGGCGTCTCGCCGCGACGGCCAGGTTGCCGGCTGTGTCGTTGTCAGCGGTGGTGGGCCCGTAGCGCGTCGGCGACCTCGTCGTAGCGTTCCCGGGCGAGTGCCGCGCCCTGACGCCGCACATCGGCGGGATCGACCCGGAGCAGACGGTCCACCCGGACCTCGCTGGGACGGCCGCGTGAGTCCCACGCGCCGACCCCCACGTCGATCCAGGACCGGCCGTGGCGGGCCTCATCGTCCATGTCCCGGTCGTGGTCCTTCGACGTCATCTGCGCGACGACGAGCCCGCTGCCGGCCCGCGCCAGCACGAGCACGGGGCGGTCCTTGCCGCGCGTGGTGTCCTCCTCGTAGGGCACCCACGTCCACACGACCTCACCGGGATCCGGCTGGTCGTCGTGCACGGGCTCGTACGTCAGCGGCGGCAGACCGAGCCGGGCGACGTCGTACTCGACCGTCGTGCCGGCGTGCGCACCGCCGGGCGAGCGGGTGCCCGGTGCCGGGCGGGCGTCGGCAGGCGAGCGGATGTCGCCACGGGAACGCGGGCCGGGCCGCGTGGTCGTGGGTCGGCGCCGCAACCGGTCGGCGGCGACTGTCCCGGCGGCGACGCTCGCGAGCCGCAGGACACGGCGCAGCAGGTTGTCCGTGCGGAAAGGGTACTGGGGCTCGCCGGGGCGTCAGCTCGTCAGCAGGAGCACGGCCGTGATGATCCACCCCAGGACGGACAGCGGCACCGCGGCCAGCGTGCCCACCAGTGCGGTGATGGTCACGCGGAGGTCGTCGCGCAGGTAGGGCGCGTGCACCGGCCCGCCGGCGGCGACGAGCGCAGCACGCTGCGCCGCCTCGACCCGCGGCAGGAAGCGTGCCGTGCGCAGCGTCCCCTCCGCCATCGCGGCGCTCATCGCGGAGCGCTCGTCCCGGCG
>NZ_JBTSDU010000018.1:0-33448 GCF_054605595.1 Georgenia sp.
GGGCCCCGCCGGCGGGGCCCCTTGGTTGACTGGGGCCGGGCAGACGCCACGACTCGGCCCCGACGGTACATCGTCGCGGCGAGGTGCGGCGTCCGCCGGCGCGCGAGGTGGACCGGGCGCGGTGGCCGACAGGTGCCTCAGACCGGCGCGGCCACCGGCGTCCGGGTCGCGGCCGTCGGCGCCGCGTGCCCGGCCCCGAGCAGCAACAGCCCCGCCGTCACGGCGCACACCGTCGCGACCGCCCCGACGCTCGCGCCGGCGTAGGCGACCAGCATCTCCGGCCGGTCCAGACCCGGGCCGAACCCGCGCGTCGCCGCCATCGCGGCCCCGGCAAGCAGCCAGCCGAGCGCGCCGAGGACGGCGAGCACGAGTCCGAGGGTGCGGGCCGGCCGGGACGGTGACTCCGGGCGCAGGAACGCCTGCGCGAGGAATGCCCAGGCGCCCACCACGAGCACGGCGGCGACGACGTCGGAGGCCCGGTGCCAGCCGCCCGCCATCGTGGCCACGCCGGTCGCCGCGGCGTAGGTGCCGCCCAGGAGCGCGGTCAGCCAGCGCCCGCGGGCGGGGGTGACGAGCAGCGCGCCGGCCGCGACCGAGACGGCCACGGTGGTGTGGCCGCTCGGCAGGGTGTTCTCGGCGAAGCCCTGGGAGTAGCCGAGGTCCGGGCGGCCCAGGACCACGTACTTCAGGAGCTGGGTGGTCAGGTTGGCCGCGGCGACCATCAGGGGGACGCCGAGGGCGAGCCGCCAGCGGCCCCGGACCAGGGCGACGGCGGCCATCACCACGACCGCGACCGCCAGGAACGGCAGGGACACGACGTCGAGGAGGTCGTGGGCGTACCCGGCGACCCGGACCCGGCCGAGGCCGGAGGCGATCAGGGCCATCTGGTCGACGTGCTGGCCCGGCCGCGTCGCGACGAACGTCCACCAGCACCCCACTGCGGCGGCCCCGCTGACCGAGGCCAGCACGAGCGCCGAGCGGCGTGCGCGGGACGTCATCGAGCCACCGTAACGGCTGGCCCAGGAGCGCACCTCCGCCCACTACCCCGAGGAGCTCCAGGGGGACGCCCTCGAGCCGGCGTCACGGCGGCACCCCGCAGCGACCCGGGAATGTGCCGGTGGCGCTCCTCGGGGGCAGCCGACCGGTCAGCCGGCGGGGCGCAGGAACCCGTCGACGAGCAGGTCCCGGGCGGCGGGCAGCACCTCGGCGGCCACGTCGTCGGCCGGGACCTCGAGCAGCGTCGCGAGCCCGGCCACGATCTGGCCGAGCGTGAGCTCGCCGTCGCACGCCCCCACGGCTCCGGCCAGCAGGGTGCCAGGCCGTACCGTCCGCCCCAGGCCCCCGCCCTGGCGCAGCAGCACCACCTGCGGGTCCGCCCCGCCGGGGGTGAGGAAGCGTTCCTCGGTGACGTCCGGCAGGACGAGCAGCCGCTCCCGTACGAGCAGCGCGAGGCCGGCGGGCCCGGTCTCGTCCTCGACGCCGAGGCCGGCGAGCCAGGCCCGGACGGCGAGCACCTCCGCCAGGTGTGCACCCACCGGCTGGCGCACCGCACCGGTCACCTCCTCGACGCGCCGCCACGGCCGCCGTCCGCCGTCCGGGCGGTGCAGCAGCACGTAGCCGAAGCCCACCCCGTCGACGCCACGGGCCGCGAAGTCGGCGAGCCACGCGGCGTACACGGCCTCGTAGCCGGCGCGGTCCACCTCGGGCCGCATACCGCCGTCGCGCAGCCACAGCTCGACGTACTCGGCCGGGTCCTGCACCTCGCGCTGGACCACCCACGCGTCCAGCCCGTCCGGGAGCCAAGCCGCGACCCGGTCGCGCCAGTCCTGCCCGGAGTGGTGCTCCCAGTTCCCGAGGAGCTGCGCGACGCCGCCGGGGGCGAGGTGGTCGCCGACGCCGGCGACGAGCTCGCGGACGAGGTCGTCCCCGCCCCGCTCGCCGTCGCGGTACTCCAGGAGCGGGAGCCCGGCGTCGTACGCGGCGGCCGGGGTGATGACGAAGGGTGGGTTGGAGACGACGAGGTCGAACTCCTCCCCGGCGACGGGGTCGAGCAACGAGCCGGACCGCAGGTCGAGGCACTCCCCGGCGAGCGCGGCGTTGAAGGCGGCGAACCCGAGCGCCCGGCGCGAGATGTCCGTGGCCACCACGTGGTCGCTGTGCCGGGTCGCGTGCAGCGCCTGCACGCCGCAGCCGGTGCCCAGGTCCAGGGTCGAGTGCGCGGGGGTGCGCACGGTGATCTGCGCGAGCGTGCGGGACGCGCCGCCGATGCCCAGCACGTGCTCGGCATGCAGGGCCGTCCCGGTGGCGAGCTCGCCGAGGTCCGAGGCGACCCACCACTGCGCGGTCCCGCCGGCGTCGGTGGCCGCGTAGGGGCGCAGGTCGACGAGGGCGCGGACGCCGTCGTGGTCGTCCTGACCGGCGGCCCGCACCAGGCCGAGGCGTTCCGCCCCGGCCGAGCCGGTGGCGGGCAGTGCCCGGTCCAGCTCGGCGCGGGTGACGTCGTCGCCGAGCATGAACGCCCGCAGCAGCGTCGCGGTGGCGTCGGTGCTGGTGCGCGCCGCACGCAGGGCGGGGAGGCGCTGCTCGCGGTGCAGGGCCGCGGCGGCGACCGGGCCGACGAGGTCGCTCAGGTGGTCGAGCGTGTACCCCGCCAGGTCCGCGCGCAGCGGGCCGACGGCCGCGGGGTCGGCGACCGGTGGCGCCGGGCTGGGGGTCTGCATGGGCGCCACCCTACGGATGCGCCACCGGCCGCCGCCGCGTAGCGCGCCGACTGCCCGGCCACCCCACGGATGCGCCACCGACCACCGGCCGCACCGCGCGGGGTGCGGCCGGTGCTTCTCAGGCGTGGTCGGGGTGGCTGACGGACTCGGTGGCGATGGTGTTGTCGATGTCCTCGGCCATGGTGGACGTGGCGCCGCGGCGGTGGGAGACCAGGACGGCACCGAACGCGATCGCCGTGGCCACCAGCGCGATGCCGATGCGGAGCGCGTGGTTGGTGTCGGCGGGCACGCTCATCTGCACCACCGCGGGCGCGATGAGGAGGGAGACGAGGTTCATCACCTTGATGAGGGGGTTGATGGCGGGGCCGGCGGTGTCCTTGAACGGGTCGCCGACGGTGTCGCCGATGACGACGGCGGCGTGGGCGGGCGAGCCCTTCCCGCCGTAGTGGCCGTCCTCGACGATCTTCTTGGCGTTGTCCCACGAGCCGCCGGAGTTGGCGAGGAAGACCGCCAGGAGCACCCCGGTGCCGATCGCGCCGCCGAGGAACCCGGCGAGCGGACCGACGCCCAGGCCGAAGCCGACGGCGACCGGTGCGAACGCGGCGAGGAGGCCGGGGGTGGCGAGCTCGCGCAGGGAGTCCCGGGTGCAGATGTCCACGACCCGGGCGTAGTCGGGGCGGACCTCGCCCGTCATGATCCCGGGGAAGTCCCGGAACTGGCGTCGCACCTCGAAGACGATCGCGCCGGCGGCGCGGGTGACGGCGTCGATCGCGAGGCCGGAGAAGAGGAACACCGTGGCGCCGCCGAGGATCACGCCCACCAGGGTGATCGGGGAGATGATCTCGTACGTGACCATCGCGCCGACGATCCCGCCGGCCACCTGCGTGCCTGAGTCGGTGATCTCGGCGAGGGCGGTCTTGACGGTGTCGGCGTAGGAGCCGAAGAGCGCGGTGGCGGCCAGGACGGCGGTCGCGATGGCGATGCCCTTGGTGATCGCCTTGGTGGTGTTGCCGACGGCGTCGAGGTCGGTCAGGATCTGGGCGCCGGCCTCGTCGACGTCGCCGGACATCTCGGCGATGCCCTGCGCGTTGTCGCTGACCGGTCCGAAGGTGTCCATGGCGACGATGACGCCGACCGTGGTCAGCAGCCCGCAGCCGGCGATCGCGATGAGGAAGAGGGAGAGCCAGACGCTGCCCCCCGCGATGAGGAACGCGGCACAGATGGCCGCGGCGATGATGCCGGCGGTGTAGACGGCCGACTGGAAGCCGACGCCGATGCCGGAGAGCACCACGGTCGCCGCACCGGTGCGGGACGTGGACGCGACGTGCCGGGTGGGGCTGGAGGTGGTGCCGGTGAAGTACCCGGTCAGCCACAGGATCACGCCGGCGAGGACCACGCCGATGAGGACGGCGGCGCTCACCATGAGCCGCGGGTCGCCGCTCTTGTCGAGGAGCTCCGCGGAGACGCCGGGGATCTCGCCGAACGAGCCGGGCAGGTAGAGGTAGGTGCCGATCGCGGCGAGGACGACGCCGGCGAGCGCGGAGACGTAGAAGCCGCGGTAGATCGCCGTCAGGCCGGACTCCTCGCCGCGCACCCGGGTCACGGCGACACCGAGCAGCGCCACGATCGCCCCGACGGCGGTGATGATCAGGGGGAGGATGAGGCCCTGCTCGCCCATGGCCGCCTTGCCCAGGATGAGGGACGCCACGAGCATGACCGCGTAGGACTCGAAGAGGTCGGCGGCCATGCCGGCGCAGTCGCCGACGTTGTCGCCCACGTTGTCCGCGATGGTGGCGGCGTTGCGCGGGTCGTCCTCCGGGATGCCCTGCTCGACCTTGCCGACCAGGTCCGCACCGACGTCGGCCGCCTTGGTGAAGATGCCGCCGCCGACCCGCATGAACATCGCGAGCAACGCGGCACCGAAGCCGAAGCCTTCGAGGACGGCGGGGGCGTCGCCGCGGTACACGAGCACGACGCCGGCCGCGCCGAGCAGGCCCAGCCCCACGACGCTCATGCCGACGACGCCGCCGGTGCGGAACGCGATCCGGGCGCCCTCGGCCCGACCGTCCGGCCGGGTGGCGGACGCGGCGACGCGGACGTTGGCCCGCACCGCGAGCGACATGCCGAGGTAGCCGATGGCCGCCGAGAACCCGGCGCCGAAGAGGAACGCGATCGCCCGGCCGATCCTGATCTCGGGGTCGGCCGGCAGCAGGAAGA
Source organism: Georgenia sp. (assembly GCF_054605595.1). Taxonomy (NCBI): domain Bacteria; kingdom Bacillati; phylum Actinomycetota; class Actinomycetes; order Allobogoriellales; family Allobogoriellaceae; genus Georgenia; species Georgenia sp. The sequence goes on from NZ_JBTSDU010000018.1 coordinate 4,938, forward strand.
GCAGCCCGAAGACGATGACGGCGAAGATCCCCAACGTGCGGAACTGGCGGCGCAGGTACGCCTGCGCGCCCTCCTCGATCGCGCCGGCGATCTCCTGCATCCGCGGGGTGCCCGGGTCGGCCGCAAGGACCTGGCGCCGGAACACCACCGCGACGACCAGCGCGACGACGGCTATCGCCGCGATGGCGGCGACGATGGCGATGCTGGTGCTCCCCAGCTCGAGCATGCGACTACTCCTGACCTGACGCCCGGTGCTCCATGGCCCGGGTCTTCGACAAATGCGGAGCCTACCCGCTCGAAAGACGTCGCTGTGACGTTCGGCACGCGGCCGGGCCGGCGACGGGGCGTTACTGCAGGTCCGCGCGCATGAGGCGGATCGCTCCGAGCGCGTCCTCGAGCGTGGGGTGCAGCGGCATGCCCTCGGCGAGCCCGGTGAGGTCGAAGACCTTGCGCGCCGCGCCGGTGACGACCACGTGCAGGTGGGTGTCCAACGCGACGGTCGTCGCACGCTTGCGCAGGACGGCCCGCACGCCGGCGGAGTCGATGAAGGTGACGGCGGCGAGGTCCACGATCAGATGTGCCGGCATGGGGTCGAGCGCCACCTCGACCTCGTCATCGAGGCGTTCGGCGGAGCCGCCGTCGACCTCACCCGAGACCCGGATGATCGTGATGCCCTCCATGGCTCGCCGGTCGAGCGACAGGTGCACTCGGTTCCCCCTGAGCCGTGGACGGTGACGGTGACGGTGACGGTGACGGTGACGGCCCATCGTGGCACGTCGCATCTGCCGGCGGCGCGGGTCTGTATGGGGAGAACTCCCCGCCCCCACCCATCCCCGGTCAGGCCGGCCGGAAGGTGAACTGCTCGAAGCCGAGCCGCTCGATCTGCGCCGCGAGCTCCGCCGCGCGGGCGTTCCACGCGGCGTCGTCCCACCGCTGCGCGGCCGCGGCGAACTCCTCCCGGGTGCCGAGCGTGCGCGCCTGCTGCAGCGCGAACACCCGGGCGCCCCGGTCCCGGACCCGCCGGGCGATCTCGACGGCGTCGGCCTCGGCCGCCGAACCGGGGTGGATGGTCGTGCGGACCTCGTGGTCGACGCCGGCGGCGAGGACCAGGTCGAGCGATTCCCACGCCAGTGCCCCGACGGCGGCGCGGCCGGCGATCGCCGGGTAGTCCTGCGGCAGCGCCTTGACGTCGATCCCGACCCAGTCCACGTGCGGCAGCACCGCGGCCAGGCGCCGCGGGTACGGCCCCGCCGTGTGCAGCCCGACGCCGAAGCCGAGCTCGCGCACCCGGGCGACGGCGGGGAGCAGCTGGAGCTGGCGCGTCGCCTCCCCGCCGGAGAAGACGACGCCGTCGAGCAGCCCGCGGCGCCGGCCGAGGAACTCCTCGATCGCCTGCCAGGACAGCGCACCGGGGGTCCGGGGCGGGATCAGCGTGGGGTTGTGGCAGTACGTGCAGTCCCACGGGCAGCCCTGGAGGAACAGGGTTGCGGCGAGCCGGCCCGGCCAGTCGACGGTGGAGAGCTTGCTCAGTCCCGCCACCTGCAGGTCCGCGGGGTCGAGAGCGTGCGCGCCGTCCTGAGCGTGCGCGTCGGCGGTCTCCACCGCAGCGGCCGGGCCGGCCACGCTCACGCGAGGGACGCCTCGACGTCGAGCGCGAGGACGAACGGGTCGACGGCGTCGAGCGGGGCGACGGACGAGCGCGAGCCCGCGGCCGCCTCGGTGAACATCTCCCGCTCGGCGTACTCACCCTTCTTGCCGATGTTGAACGAGGCCACCGGGCGGAAGTAGCCCATGACCCGCGTCCACACCTCGCACACGACCGGCGCCGAGTCCGGGTGCTCGGCCGCGCAGCGCTCGCAGGTGAAGTGCTCGCCGGAGAGGTAACCGTGGTTCGGGCAGATGGAGAACGTCGGGGTGATGGTGATGTAGGGCAGCCGGAAGTGGGTGAGCGAGCGACGCACGAGCTCCTTGCAGGCCTGGGCCGAGGAGATCTTCTCGTTCATGTACAGGTGCAGGACGGTGCCGCCGGTGTACTTGGCCTGCAGCTCCTCCTGCTGCTCCAGCGCCTCGAAGGGGTCGTCGGTGAAGCCGACCGGGAGCTGGGAGGAGTTGGTGTAGTACGGGTTGGTGTCCGTGCCCGCCTGGATGATGCCGGGGAAGCGCTTGCGGTCCTCCTTGGCGAAGCGGTAGGTGGTGCCCTCGGCCGGCGTCGCCTCGAGGTTGTACATGTTCCCCGTGGCCTCCTGGTAGTCGACCATCTTGTCGCGCACGTGGTCGAGGATCCGCACGCTCAGCTCGTGCCCGCGGGGGTCGGTGAGGTCGTACTCGCCGAGGGAGAAGTTGCGGACCATCTCGTTCATGCCGTTGACGCCGAGCGTCGAGAAGTGGTTGTTGAGGTTGCCGAGATAGCGCTTCGTGTACGGGTAGAGGCCGCCGTCGATGAGGTGCTGCACCGTCTCGCGACGCCGCTCGAGGACGTCGCTGCCCAGGTCCATGAGCTCGTCCAGGCGCGCGATCAGCCCGGCCTCGTCCGAGGCGTGGAGGTAGCCGAGGCGGGCCATGTTGATGGTGACCACGCCGACGGAGCCGGTCAGCTCGGCGGAGCCGAACAGCCCGTTGCCCCGCTTGAGGAGCTCACGCAGGTCGAGCTGGAGCCGGCAGCACATCGAGCGGATCATGCCGGGGTCGAGCTCGGAGTTGATGAAGTTCTGGAAGTAGGGCAGCCCGTACTTGGCGGTCATGGTGAAGAGGAGATCGGCGTTGGGGCTGTCCCACTCGAAGTCCTTGGTGATGTTGTACGTGGGGATCGGGAACGTGAAGACGCGACCGTCGGCGTCGCCGTCCGTCATGACCTCCATGAACGCCCTGTTGATGAGGTCCATCTCGGCCTGCAGGTCACCGTAGGTGAAGTCGACGACGTCGCCCCCGATCAGCGGCACCTGCTCCCTGAGGTCGTCGGGGCAGACCCAGTCGAAGGTGAGGTTGGTGAACGGCGCCTGGCCGCCCCAGCGGGAGGGCACGTTGAGGTTGAAGATCATCTCCTGCAGGTTCTGCTTGACGTCCTCGAAGGACATCGAGTCGAGCCGCACGAACGGGGCCATGTAGGTGTCGAAGGAGCTGAACGCCTGCGCGCCCGCCCACTCGTTCTGCAGCGTGCCGAGGAAGTTGACGATCTGCCCGGCGGCGGAGGAGAAGTGCTTCGGCGCGGAGGAGGAGACCTTGCCGCTGACGCCGTTGAAGCCCTCCTCGATGAGGCGGCGCAGGGACCAGCCGGCGCAGTAGCCGGAGAGCATGTCCAGGTCGTGGATGTGCAGGTCGCCCTCGCGGTGGGCGGTGCCGGCCGCGTTGCTGAAGACCTTGTCGAGCCAGTAGTTGGCGATGACCTTGCCGGAGGTGTTCAGGATCAGCCCGCCCAGGGAGTAGCCCTGGTTCGCGTTGGCGTTGACGCGCCAATCCGCCCGGCTGAGGTACTCCTCGATCGTGGTGGTGGGGTCAACAGCCTCGGCGCCAGGTGCGTCGTACGTCGTCATCGTCTCTCCTCGTCGTGAGCCCGCCGGTGCGGGGGGGGTGTCGCATGTCAACATACGACCACCATCCCTCTTCACCACATCATCTTGTGGCGTGTCGCGTCGATAGCCACTACATGTTGTGTACGTACTGCGCCCGAAAGGGCGCCAGAAGGGACCAAGGTCCCGACGTCCGGGCCGGGTCCCGAGAGCCCGCACCGGGTATGTCACACCGGCGGCGCACACTGGGGATGTGCCCGCACCTGACCTCCTCGACCTGTTGCGTTCCCTGGGGGCGCGCGACGGTCGGCTGGTGCACCTCGAGCAGATCCCGGCCCGGACGGGCCGCACGGCGCCGTGGCCGTCATGGGCGGACGACGACGTCGTCGCGGGCTACCGGCGCACGGGTGTCACCGCGCCCTGGGTCCACCAGGCCACGGCGGCGGACGCCGCCTGGCAGGGCCGGCACACCGTCATCGCGACCGGCACCGGCTCGGGGAAGTCCCTCGCGGCGTGGTTGCCGGTCCTCTCGGCGGTGCGGGCGGGAGCCGCGCAGGCCGCGAGCCCGGACGCGGGCCGGATCGGCGCCTATGCCCGCCGCCCGACCACGCTCTATCTCTCCCCCACCAAGGCGCTCGCCGCCGACCAGCTCGTCGGCCTGCAGCGCCTGCTCGACGCCGCCCGGCTCCGCAGCGTCCGCGTCACCACCTGCGACGGGGACACCCCGTTGAGTGAGCGTGACTGGGCGCGCGACCACGCCGACGTCGTCCTGTCGAACCCCGACTTCCTCCACTTCTCGATGCTGCCGGGGCACCGGCGCTGGCGGCGGCTGCTGCGGGGGCTGCGCTACGTCGTCCTCGACGAGTGCCATGCCTACCGGGGCGTGCTCGGCGCCCACGTGGCCCTGGTGCTGCGCCGGCTGCTGCGCCTGGCCGCGCACTACGGGGCCAGGCCCACCGTGATCTGCGCGTCCGCGACGACGGCGGAGCCGGCTCTGACGGCCGCCCGTCTGATCGGGGTGGCCCAGGAGGAGATCGTCGCCGTGACCGACGACGCCGCGCCGGCTGGGCGGCGCAGCATCGCCTTGTGGCAGCCCGCACTGTCCGCGGCGCGGGGGGCGTCGTGGCCGGGACAGGGGGTGGACCTGCCGGCCGACGACGCCGCGTCCGAGGCGGAGCTGGACGGTCCGCGTCGCTCGGCCATCGCGGAGGCCGCTGAGCTGCTGGCCGATCTCGTCACTGCCGGGGCCCGCTCGTTGGCGTTCGTGCGCTCGCGTTACGGCGCGGAGTCGATCGCCGAGCAGACCCGGCGCCGCCTCGGCGAGGTCGATCCCTCGCTGCGGGCGCGGGTGGCCGCGTATCGCGGCGGGTACCTGCCCGAGGAGCGCCGGGAGCTCGAGCGGGCGTTGCGCACCGGGGAGCTGCTCGCCCTGGCCACCACCAACGCGCTCGAGCTGGGCGTGGACGTGGCGGGACTGGACGCCGTCGTCATCGCCGGCTGGCCGGGCACCCGGGTGTCGATGTGGCAGCAGGCCGGGCGGGCCGGACGCGCCGGTGCCGACGGCGTCGCGGTGCTGGTGGCGAGCGAGGACCCGCTCGACGGCTACCTCGTGCACCACCCCGAGGCCATCTTCGACGCCGGGGTGGAGGCGACCACGTTCGACCCCACGAACCCGTACGTCCTCGCGCCGCACCTGTGCGCAGCCGCCGCGGAGACCCCGCTGACCGAGGCGGACCTGCCGCTGTTCGGGCTCCCGGACGAGCGTCTGCTCACCGATCTCGTCGCGCGCGGCCTGCTGCGCCGTCGTCCGAACGGGTGGTTCTGGAACTTCGCCCGCCCGGAGCGGCCGCAGGACCTCACCTCCTTGCGCGGCGGGTCCGCGCGGCCGGTGCAGGTGGTGGAGGCCGGGACCGGGACCGTGCTCGGCACGGTGGACGGCACCCGCGCGGACGCCACGGTGCACCCCGGCGCGGTGTACGTGCACCAGGGGCGCACGTTCGTCGTCGACGCGCTCGAGGACGACGTCGCTCTCGTGCACGCCGACGCCGACGTGGCGCACCGGACCAAGGCCCGCTCGACGTCCTCCGTGCGGATCGTGAGCACGCGGGCGCACGAGGACTGGAGCGACGGGACGGCCACGGTGCGGTGGTCCTTCGGTGACGTCGAGGTCACGAGCCACGTCACCGGCTACGACCGGCGCCGGGTGCCGGGCCTGGACATCGCGGGCTCCTACCCCCTCGACATGCCGGAACGGGTGCTGCCGACGACGGCGGTGTGGTGGACGCTGTCGGAGCGGGCGTGCGCGTCGGCCGGAGTGGGTAAGGACGCGCTGCCCGGCGCGCTCCACGCGGCCGAGCACGCCTCGATCGGGCTGCTGCCGCTGCTCGCCACGTGCGACCGGTGGGACATCGGAGGCCTGTCGACGGCGGTCCATCCGCAGACCGGGCAGCCCACCGTGTTCGTGCACGACGGGTACCCCGGCGGCGCGGGGTTTGCCGAGCGGGGGTACCGCGCGGCCCGGGCATGGGCGCAGGCCACGCTCGACGCGATCACGGCCTGCTCGTGCCCGGACGGCTGCCCCAGCTGCGTGCAGTCGCCCAAGTGCGGCAACGGCAACTCACCCCTCGACAAGCATGCGGCCGTGAAACTGCTGCGGCTGCTCCTGTCGGTGGCACCGCCGGGCTGACCGCCCGGCAGCGCCGTAGGCCGGGCCGCCCCCTCACCCGACGCCGCAAGGCCGGGCCGCCCCCTCACCCGGCCGGACCGGCCCGGGCATGGGCACGCGCCGGCGGGAGGTCCCCGGCAACGGCGACGTGGGCCACCACCTCGACCTCCTCGCCCGACACCCGGCACCTGAAGAGCTCGGCGCTGTTGGCCGCGACCACCCGCCGCGCGACGCCACAGGCGTCGGGTCCGAGGGGTCGTTGCAGTCCGAGGGGGCGTTGCAGCGCGGTCGCCGCCGCGAGCGCGCCCAGGTCCGCCGCGGTCTGTGCGGTGCCCCGTGCGTGGACCGCGGCCGCGAGGCCGGCGACGGCGAGCGCGAGGACCAGCAGCGCCGCGACCAGACCGAGTCCGAGCACCGTCCCCGACCCGCGTTCGTCGTGGCCCCTCATCAGCCCTCCCCCGGTTCGGGCAACGCCCGGGCCGAGGCGCTCGCCCGCAGTCCGGCCAGGCCGAGCAGTCCGGGCAGGTCTTGCTCGACGTCGACGACGACGTACCCGCCGTCGGTTCCCACCCGTACCCGGGCGGCCGGCCCGGCCAGCTCGCGGGCGAGCTCAGCCACCGCGGCACCGGGCTCGCCCAGGGCTGCGGCCCGCGCCCCGGAGCGGGCGGCGTCGGCGACGCGCACCTGGGTGAGTGCCGCGGCTGCCGCCGTCAGCAGCACCACCAGCAGCAGCACGACGCCCGGCAGGACCAGCGCCAGTTCGGCCGTGACCATGCCACGTTCCCGCCGTGCTCGGCCGCCCGACGGCGGGGGGGGGCGGCCGCCCCCACCCGCCGTCGGGCGTGGGATCGGCGTCATCCCAGCCCAAGAGCCGTGCGGATGAGGGCCGAGATCAGCTCGCGGACCCAGTCGCTCTTGAGGATCGCGATCAGGACCCCGGCGAGCGACGCCGCCGCCACCGTCCCTACCGCGTACTCGGCGGTCGCCATACCCGCCTCACCCGCCTCCCGCAGGGGCGCGGTCCGCCGGCTCATCGCCGCCCGCACCCGGCCCCAGCGCCTGCCCAGGGTTCTCATGGTTGTCTCCTTCCGTCAGGGCCTCACTCGGCCCGCTCCGGCGACCGGCCAGCTGCCGGCCGCCACCCATGAGCCTGGTTCGAGCGGGGTCGGCCGCGCCGGGGACGTCGTGCCGGCTGTGGACGGAGTGGTTTCGCGCGATCATCACGAGGCCGGACGTGCCCGCCGGCATCCACCGCGAATCGTGCGTCCCCAGCGCCCCCCAACCCCTCCTGCCCGCACTGTGGTGAGCATTTGCAGGTCTATCACCAGCCAATGCTCACCACAGTGCGGGCCAGGGCGGGGCCGAGCGGCGGAGCTTCCACGACTCCCCCCGGATCCTCGTGGACGGGGTCGACACGTCCGCCGAGCCCGGCGCCCCGGTCTGGCTGATGCGCCACCGCTACCGCAGCGAGACCGGGCCCGCCGGACTGCCCACGGTCGACCCGCTCGTCGAGGTGCTCGGACTTCAGGCCGTGGTGGTCGGCGAACGCGTCCCACGGCGCCCGTGCCCCGGCCAGGTCACGAAGGTAGTTCCAGCCTCACCGGTTTCGCAGGTACCTCAGGATCTCGTCGGCGGGACCGTCGTCCCCTCGTCCAGGATCGGCGGGTGTCTGGGGGCCGACTTCTGCTTCCCAGGGGTCAAACTCAGACTTCCCAATGTCCTCAGAACAGTCCGCCGCCGACGGCGAGGACGACCGGGATGATGCCCAGGAGCACGAAGGCGGGTAGGAAACAGATCCCGAGCGGCAGCACCAGCCACACGCCGAGGCGGGCGGCCGCCTCCTGCGCCTGCCCGTGCCGACCGGCGCGCACCGTGTCCGCGGCGCGCCGCACCAGCGGCCCGGGCGCGACCCCGTCCGCCCACGCCGGCTCGAGCGCGTCGGCGAGCGGCGCGAGCACCGCGGGCGCCCCCGCCCACGCCTCGTCCCACGGCGCCCCCAGGAGCAGGGCGGTACCGGCCTGGCGCAGGGCGCCACCGCTTCCCTGCCGACCCGGGGCCGGGCTCGCCACGGTGCCCTCGAGCGCGTGGCCGAGCGCCTGCAGGGTGCCGGGCACCGATGCACCGGCCGCGAGCGCCGCGTCCGCGAGGTCCAGGAGCACGGCCGTGTCGATCTCGCCGAGCACGCTCCGACGCCGACCGACCCGCCGTGCACCCCCACGGGTCGGTCGCACCCCACGGCGCACGCCGAGCACCCAGGGTGCGGCGGCCAGCACGACGAGCGCGGCCACCAGGATCGTCACGGTGGGCCACCTCGGTCGGAGCTCGAGATCGGCGGGACGGGAACTCGGTGTCGACGAGCCGGGGCCTGCGCGGGCCGCACCCGGACGGGGCGGCCGAGGCCGCGGCCGTCGGCCCGTCCGGCGGGCTGCGTCCCTGCGGTCCGGGCCCTCCGCTCGAGCGACGCCACCCACCAGCGGCCGACCCCCATGAAGCCGAGCCCCAGCGCGAGGCACAGGGTGCCGAGCCGCCCGTCGAGCAGGACGGCGACCGGGTCGGCGCCCACGGCCACCCCGAGCGCGAGACCGAGCAGCGGGAGCCAGCCGAGTAGCCGAGCCGTCGAACGGGGACCCGCCAGCGCGACGGCGCGCGCAGCACGAGCTTGGCCCGCCTCGGTGATGCCCGCCGCGCAGCGCTCGAGCACCTCGGCCAGCGGGGCACCGATCTCGTGGGTGAGGCGGCAGGCGGCGACGGCGCCCGGCAACGCACCGTCGGCGGTCGCCCCCAGCACCGGACCCTTGGTCCGCCAGGCGAGGAGCGGGCCAGGCGAGCCTGCCCGGGTGGCGAGATCGAGGAGCGGACCATGCGAGCCTGCCCGGGTGGCGAGATCGAGCAGCGGGTGGGGCACACCGTCGTCCCCGATCAGGCCACGCCCGGTGCCGGCCGGCTGGGTGGTCCCGGCCCCGGTCAGCAGGCCCGCACGCGCGAACGTCCGACCCCATGCGCTCTCGACATCGGCACCCGTCCGCAGCCGTGTCGCGACCTCGGTGACCAGCACGCCGAGGTCGATCTCGGGCCGCCGCCCAGGTCGGCGACCGCCGGGGAGCCGCCACCGTGCACCGCCCCCGCCCGCACGCGGTCGCAGCGACCGGGCGGGCGCGACGAGCACCCCCACCGCCACGGCGAGCAACACCGCCACGGCGACCGCGATCACGGGACCGTTATCGCGTGGCGGCCCGCGGCCGTGGCGGGCACAGCCGACGCGGGCACGATCGACGCGGACACGATCGACGCACAGATGTCCCGCTCCGGCAGGTCGAGGCGCTCCGCCAGCGACGGCCAGCCCGGCCCGACCCGCACCTCTCCGTCGTGCCACGACAGTGCGAGTTCCCCGCTCAGTGCTCCGCCGGCGCGGCGCAGCACGCCGATCTCGACCAGCCGCCGCCGGCCCGCGGTGCGTCGCAGGTGCAGGACGGCGTCGAGCGCGCTGGCGGCCTGGGCCGCCACGGTCGACTCGACCATCCCGGCTAGCGATCCCAGCGCGACGAGCCTCGCCGGCACGTCGGCGGCGGCGTTCGCGTGCAGCGTGGCCCAGCCGCCGTCGTGCCCGGTGTTGAGCGCGCCGAGCACGTCCCGCACCTCGGCGCCACGACACTCCCCGAGCACCAGGCGGTCCGGCCGCATCCGCATCGCTGCCCGGACGAGGGTGCGCAGTGGCACCTCACCGACCTGTTGGACGTTCGCCCGCCGCACCTGCAGGTGGACGACGTGCGGGTGGTCGGGGCGCAGCTCGGCCGACTCCTCGATGCAGATGATCCGCTCGTCGGCGCCCACGAGGGAGAGCAACGTCGCGAGCAGCGTCGTCTTGCCCGACCCGGTGGCACCCGAGACGAGCACGTTGGCCCGCCGCGCCACGAGGGCGCGCAGGACCGGCTCCAGCGGGGCCACGACCGTGCCCGAGGCGACCAGCTCGGGCAGGGTGAAGGTCCGGGTCCGGTGCGTCCGCAACGAGATGAGCGTGCCGCCCGCGGACAGCGGTGGCAGGACGGCGTGCAGTCGGGTGCCGTCCGGCAGGGTGCCCTCGACGACGGGGCTCGCGTCGTCGAGCCGCTGACCGCACGCCGCGGCGAGCCGGGTCGCCAAGGCCCGCACCGCCGCCGCATCGGGAAAGGTTCCCCCGACACGTTCGAGCCCTTCGCCGCGGTCGACCCAGACGCCGTCGGTGCCGTTGACCAGCACGTCCGTGACCGCCGGATCCTCCAACCACGGCTGCAGGACCGGGCCCGCGCCGTGCAGCTCGGCGCGCACCTCCGTGTCGAGCCGCAGCAGGCCGCGGGCTCCCAGCGGCGCCGTGGTGAGGGCGGCGGGCATCGTGGCACCGCGGGCGAGGGCCGCACGCACCTGGGCGACGGCGGGTTCCACCGTGCTCACCGGCCCAGCCCCATCCGGTCCACGAGGGCGCGGGCGGTCACCAGCAGGTGTCCGCGGCGCTGGTCCCCCGGGGTCACGCCGTGCTCGATGCCGGCCGGCAGCGCGCGTTCGTCGCGCATGCGGGCCGCCAGCTCGACGCCGGCCCAGTCGGCGATCTCCTCCGCCGCACCCATGTCCGTGGTCCGGGTCCGCACCACGAGGTGGGTGCGGATGTGCCCGGTGAGGGTGGCCGCCGCGGCGATCACCGCCGCCGCGCCGCGGACGTCGTCCCGGCCGACCAGCACCACGTCGGTGCACCCACCGAGCCACTCGCACCTGGGACCGGGGGCGAGGACCTGCCGTGGCAGGTCCAGCAGGACGACGTCGTGCCCCTGCGTGAGTGCCCGCACCGCCCCCCGCGCCACGTCCGGCGCACCGGCACCACCGCGCCGGTCCCCGGACAGCACGCGGACGAGGTGCCACTGCGGCAGCGCGAGAGCGAGTCGCTCGGGCAGCAGCGCGCCCTGCGCGGCCTGCACGTCCGCCCATCGCTGGCCCGGGTCGTGCTCGAGCCCGAGCAGCAGGTCCAGACCGCCGCCGGCCGGGTCGAGATCCACGAGCGCCGTCGCCGCCCCCACCTGGACGCACGCCCGGGCGAGTGCCGCGGCCAGGACCGTCGCCCCCGCCCCGCCGTGGGCCGCGACCACGCCAATGGTCCGCGCCCGGCGAGAACCGGCCGTGCCGACGAGCGCGTCGAGCAGCACCTCGGCCTCGCCGGGCAGGACGACGGCGGCCGGGACGTCGGCGTCTCCCGCCGGCGCGTACAGCTCGAGCCGGTCCGCCCCGGGCGGGGAGCCCGCGTCGTGGACGATCGTCAGCGCGGCCCACGCGTGGTCCTCCGGCACCCCCTCCTCCGGCGGCGCCACGCGCAGCCCGACGCCGGCCAGCTCCGCGAGGTGGCGGACCTGCACCACGACCGCCGGGTCGGCAGAGTGCAGCACCGCGGTCCCGGGACCACCCGACACAGCCATCCGCCCTCCCCGGCTCGCCCGTGCGTTGTGACGTCAGCGTGTTGTGACGTCAGCGTGCCGTACTCACCCGCCTGGCCGTCGGCCACCTGTGGACAACCGCCGGGTGCGGGATGCCGGCACCGGGCAGGAAGCGGGATGCCGGCTCCGGGCAGGGAGCGGAACCGGTGACGCCGCCGCGAGATTCTGGGAGTGTGGCGGCATGCGCCTCACGCACTTCGGCCACGCCTGTCTCCTCGTCGAGACCACCGGTGCGCGGCTCCTCTTCGACCCGGGCACCTACGCCGAGGGTTTCGAGACGGTCCGCGACCTCGACGGCGTCCTCCTCACGCACCAGCACGCCGACCACGTCGACCGGGAGCGGCTGCCCGCGCTGCTCACCGCCAACCCGCACGCCGTCCTGCTCGCGGACGAGGAGACGGCAGCGTTGCTGACCGACCTGCCCACGACGCCGCGCCCGGTGCGCGTGGGCGACCACCTGACCGTCGCCGGTGCCGAGGTCGATGTCGTGGGCGGCGCGCACGCGTTCGTGTACGGCGACCTGCCCGCGCTCGCGAACGCCGCCTACGTGCTCGACGGCGGAGCCTTCTTCCACCCCGGCGACTCCCTCGTGGTGCCGGAGATGGCGATCGACGTGCTGGCCGGCCCGACGGGCGCGCCCTGGCTCAAGCTGGCCGAGGCGATCGACTTCGTCCGGGCCGTACGGCCACGCGTCGTCGTGCCGATCCACGAGCGCACGCTCGCCGACCCGGCGATGTCCTACTCCATGCTCCGGCGGTTCAGCCCGGAGGGGACGACGTTCTCCCCGCTGCCCCTCGGCGAGCGCGTCGAGGTCTAGCCCGATCAAGGAACCTCACCGGCCCGAGTCGGCACGTGCACCGGGCAGTCGGGCAGTCGAACACGGGGCCGCCGGGCCGCGTGCGGCGTGCGGCGTGCGGCGTGCCGCACCCGAACGGCCGGGGCGGCCTGGGTACCGTGAGAGGGACCCCTCAGGAGGCCCTTGTGACCACCCCCAGCACCCCGCCCGGCGAGACTCCTGCCGGCGAACCCGCGCCGCCCAGGCACCTCGACGAGGGCGCCGCCTGGGACGAGGCCGCGGTCGCAGCCCGCGAGGCGCACGAGATGGACTCCACCGCGGTGCGCCGCCGGAGCCTGATGGGGATGCACGATCCCGCCGTCGAGCATCCGACGGGGGCCGCCCCGGTGGCACCCACGAGTGCCGCCGCCGCACCGCCGGGCGACGGGCCCCGGCCCGGAGGGGCCGAGCCCGGTGCCCCGACCGCGGAGGACCCCCGGTCCGCCGCGCTGCGCGCCCGGATGCAAGAGGCGGCGAACCGGCCCGGAACCGTCCTCGACGGCGCGACCGAGGCCCGGCCGATCACGCGCTCACCGGCCCACGTCTGGGGCCTGGTGCTCACGCTGCTTCTCACCCCGATCGCCTGGTACCTGTGGGTCGACGCCGGTGCCCGGCTGACCCTGGTGCCCGACGCGCCGTGGGAGACGGGTGTCCTCAACGTCGCGGCGCTCGCCGAGCTGGCCGCCGCGATCCTCGTGACGGTGGTGGTGCTCCTCGCCGCACGGTGGTCCTCGGTGGGGGCGATCCTCGTCGGCTCGCTGGTGCTCCTGGGTGGCCTCGCGTTCGTGGCCCTGCCGCTGCGGGTCCAGGACGTCCTCGGACCTGGGCTGGACCGGGCGGCCGACCTCGGCGGCCTCGGGGTCAACATCGGCCACCACCTGCTCGCCGACGGTGCAGCCGGGCGCTTCGTCCTCTACGGCACGGGCCTGGTGCTGGTCGGCGTCGTCTCGCACGGCGCCCGGCGGCTGGGCCGGGCGGAGGAGCGCACCCGTGCGGAGACCACCGACCGGGTGACCGCACCGACGCACGATGCCCCGCCCCGGCACGGATCCCGCCTGCGCTGAGCCGACCCCGGCCGGTGCAGCGCCGGGGGACGCCGGTCCCGGCCGGTGCAGCGCCGGTGGACGCCGACCCCGGCCGGTGCCGGTCCGGTGGACGCCGGTCCCGGCCGATGCCGGTCCCGGCCGATGCCGGTCCCGGTCGGTGGCCTCCCGGACGGTCGGGCGCACCTCCCGGCCCGAACCCCGAGCACTCCGTGACGGCCCGCCCCGGGGTTCGGTAGGTTGTCGGCGGACGGTGTGAGCCACGCCACTCACCATCGCCACCACGCCACGGCTCAAGGAGGACACCGATGTCCCAGCACGACACCGCAGCACCGACGCCCGACGGCGAGCTCGAGAACCTCCTGCACGAGACCCGCTCGTTCCCACCCAGTCCCGAGTTCGCGGCCACGGCCAACGCCACCGCCGAGATGTACGAGCATGCCGCGGCCGACCCCGAGGGCTTCTGGGCCGAGCAGGCGCGCGACCTCCTCACCTGGTCCACCGACTTCACCGAGGTGCTCGACTTCTCCGGCGCGCCGGTGGTCCGCTGGTTCGGCGACGGCGAGCTCAACGCGACCTACAACGCCGTCGACCGGCACGTCGAGGCCGGGCTCGGGAACCGCGTCGCCATCCACTTCGAGGGCGAGCCGGGCGACACCCGCACCATCACCTACGCCGATCTGCTGGACCAGGTCTCCCGGGCCGCCAACGTCCTGACCGGGCTCGGCGTCCGGACGGGGGACCGGGTCGCCATCTACCTGCCGATGATCCCCGAGGCCGTGATCGCCATGCTCGCCTGCGCGCGCATCGGCGCTCCGCACTCGGTGATCTTCGGCGGCTTCTCCGCCGAGGCCCTGCACAGCCGCATCAACGACGCCGACGCCCGCGTGGTCATCACCGCCGACGGCGGCTATCGGCGCGGCAAGGCGTCCGCGCTGAAGCCTGCGGTCGACGAGGCACTGGCCAAGGGCACCCCCGTCGAGCACGTCCTCGTCGTCGAGCGCACCGGTCAGGAGGTGCCCTGGACCGAGGGCCGCGACCAGCGGTGGGGCGACGCCCTCGCCGCCGCCTCCCCCGAGCACACCCCCGTGCCCGTGAACGCCGAGCACCCGCTGTTCATCCTCTACACCTCCGGCACCACCGGGAAACCCAAGGGCATCCTGCACACCACCGGCGGCTACCTCGCCCAGTCGGCGTTCACGCACCGGTACGTCTTCGACCTCAAGCCCGAGACGGACGTGTACTGGTGCACGGCCGACATCGGCTGGGTCACCGGCCACTCCTACGTCACCTACGCACCCCTGATCAACGGCGCCACCCAGGTCATCTACGAGGGCACCCCGGACACCCCCGGCAAGGACCGCTGGTGGCAGATCGTGGAGAAGTACCAGGTCTCGATCCTGTACACCGCGCCGACCGCGATCCGCACCTGCATGAAGTGGGGCGAGGAGTTCCCCGCCCGCCACGACCTGTCCTCCCTACGAGTGCTCGGCAGCGTGGGCGAGTCCATCAACCCCGAGGCCTGGATGTGGTATCGGCGGGTGATCGGCGCCGACCGCACTCCCGTCGTGGACACCTGGTGGCAGACCGAGACCGGCGCTATGATGATCTCCCCCCTCCCGGGCGTGACCGCCACGAAGCCCGGCTCCGCCCAGACGCCGCTGCCCGGCATCGGGGCCGACGTGCTGGACGAGAGCGGCAAGCCGGTCCCGGACGGCGGCGGCGGGTACCTCGTGCTGACCAGGCCGTGGCCCGCGATGCTGCGCGGCATCTGGGGCGACCCGCAGCGCTTCGCCGACACGTACTGGTCCCGTTTCCCGGGCATGTACTTCGCCGGGGACGGCGCCAAGAAGGACGACGACGGCGACATCTGGCTTCTCGGCCGCGTGGACGACGTCATGAACGTCTCCGGGCACCGGCTCTCCACGACCGAGATCGAGTCGGCCCTGGTGTCCCATCCGATCGTGGCCGAGGCCGCCGTCGTCGGCGCCAAGGACGACACCACCGGACAGGCCGTCGTCGCCTTCGTCATCCTGCGTGCGGATGCCGTCGATCAGGCCCGTGAGGGCGCCGACGTCGTCGCCGAGCTGCGCGACCACGTCGGCAAGGAGATCGGCCCGATCGCGAAGCCGCGCTCGATCCTGGTGGTGGCCGAGCTGCCCAAGACCCGCTCGGGCAAGATCATGCGCCGCCTGCTGCGCGACATCGCCGAGGGCCGCCCAGCCGGGGACGTCACCACGCTCGCGGACTCCGACGTCATGGACCAGATCAGCACCGGGATGACGGGCTAGCCCGGCAGGCTGCCTACGCTGGAGCCATGCCCGCCGTCCCCGACCCTGCACCGCCGTGGCCGGTGGACCGGCGCTCGTACCGCCGTCGCGCGGTGGCGCTGGCTGCGAAGGACACCCTCGCCGTCGGCGCGGGGTACCTGCCGCTCGGCGCGGCGTTCGGGGTGCTGCTGAGCAACAGCGGGCTGCACTGGTGGTGGGCGCCGGTGTTCTCGGTGCTCATCTACGCCGGTTCGATGGAGTACCTCGCCATCGGGCTCGTCACCGGCGGTGTGGGGCTGCTCCAGGTGGCCACGACGACGTTCTTCGTCAACTTCCGCCACGTCTTCTACGGGCTGAGCTTCCCGTTGCTGAAGATCCGCTCCGCCGTCGGCCGGCTCTACGGCGTCCACGCGCTCACGGACGAGGCGTACGCGCTCCTGGCCACGCGCCCGCACCACACGCTCACCGGGACCCGGGTGCTCGTCACCGAGATCTTCTGCCACTTGTACTGGATCACCGGATCCACCGCCGGGGCGCTGCTCGGGGCGGGGCTGCGGATCGACGTCGACGGGCTCGGTTTCACCCTCACGGCGCTGTTCGTCGTCCTGACCATCGACGCGTTCCGGGCCGCACCGGACGTACCGACGCTGCTGATCGCGCTGGCGTGCGCGGGGCTCGGGCTGGCGGCCGGGAGCGGCATGCTCGTGGTGGCGCTGCTGACGTTCGTCGCCGTGCTCGCCGTCCGCTTCGTGATGCAGGGCCGGCGTACGGGGACGGGAACCGATCCGGCGGGTCCGGACCGCGGGGCCGGCCCGCCAACCACCCCCGACGGGAAGGAGGTGCACGGTGCCTGACCCCACCCACATCCTGCTCACGCTGCTCGTGATCGGCGCGGTCACGTACGCCCTGCGCCTGGCACCCTTCGTCGCGCTCCGCACGCTCGGCGAGTCCACGGTGGTCGCCTACCTCGGCCGGACGATGCCGCTGGGGGTCATGGCGGTGCTCGTGGTCTACACGCTCTCCGCGGTGGACCTCACCACCGCACCGCACGGGCTGCCCGAACTCGTGGGTGTGGGGGTGACGGCCGGGCTGCACCTGTGGCGGCGTAACGCGATGCTCAGCATCGTCGGGGGCACGGGCACGTACCTGGTGATGCTGACGCTCCTCTGAGACTGAGTACCGGCCGGCGCCAGCGGACCCGTTCCGGTGCCGGCCGCGGTCGCACCGACCGGCGAGAGCCGACCGCCATGCACGGTAACGTGCCTGCCGTGGTCGCCGACTCCAGCTGCGTGATGATCTCCGGACCCTGGGAGCACCGCAACATCTCCGCCAACGGCGCGCAGTTCCACGTCGTACTGGCCGGCGAGCCGGATCCGGACCGCCCGCTCGTGGTGCTGCTGCACGCCTTCCCCCAGTTCTGGTGGGCCTGGCGGCACCAGATCCCCGCCCTGGCCGCGGCCGGCTACCGGGTCGCGGCCATGGACCTGCGCGGCTTCGGCGGGTCGGACAAGCCGCCGAACCGGCACGAGACGGCCGTCTTCGCCCGGGACGTCGCCGGCGTGGTGCACTCGCTCGGCTCGGCGCGCGCCGTCGTCGTCGGGCACGGGTTCGGCGGGACGATCGCCTGGTCGATGCCGTCGCTGACGCCGGGCGTGACGCACGCCGTCGCCGTCCTGGCCAACCCGCACCCGCACCCGCTCCATACGATCAGCCGACGCCTGCCGGTGACGGCCCTCGCGACGCTGGCCCGCTTCCAGGTGCCCTGGTTCCCCGAGCGGGCGCTGCGCGAGGGCGACCTCGTCCGCAAACTGCTCACCGCCTGGTCGGCCCCCGGCAACGACGGCGCCACCGCCGAGGCGGACGTGTACACCGCGGCGATGGGGCTGCCCTTCGCCGCGCACAGCACGATGGAGCACTTCCGCTGGTTGGTGCGCTCCACGCCTCGTACCGACGGCCGGCGGTACCTCCGGGCCGTCCAGGCCCCCGTCACGGTGCCGGTGCTCTCGATCCGCGGGGCCCAGGACCGCCTGTTCCCGGGGCGGACGTTCGCCAGGGACGCGGACTACGTCGTCGACGGGCTCGAGCAGGTGGTGGTTCCAGGCGCCGGGCACTTCCTGCCCGAGGAGGCACCGCAGGACGTCACGGCCCTGCTGCTCGACTTCCTCGACCGGGTGACGGCGCGCTCGCCCGGCCCCGGCCCCCTCACGGCACGATGACCCGGACCGGCCCCCTCACCCGGTGACCAGCGCCGCCGCCTTCTCCGGATCCGTCTCGCCCTCGCCGTAGGACGGGCAGAGCCCGGCCAGGACGCACGCCCCGCACGCGGGCCGCCGCGAGTGGCACACGCGGCGGCCGTGGAAGATCAGCCGGTGGCACGCCATCGTCCACGTCTGGGGCGGCAGGAGCTCGGCCAGGCGGCTCTCCACCTTCACCGCGTCCGTCTCCCTGGTCCAGCCGAGCCGGCGGGCCAGGCGCCCGACGTGTGTGTCGACCGTGATCCCCGGGATCCCGAAGGCGTTCCCCAGCACCACGTTCGCCGTCTTCCGGCCCACCCCGGGCAGGGTGACGAGCTCGGCGAGCGCGCCCGGCACCTCGCCGTCGTAGCGTTCCACCAGGGCCGCCCCGAGCCCCTGCAACGAGCGGGCCTTGGCCCGGAAGAAGCCGAGCGGGCGCAGCACCTCCTCCAGGTCCTCCAGCCGGGCGGCGCCGTACGCGCCGGCGTCGGGGTAGGCCTCGAACAGGCCGGGGGTGACCTGGTTGACGCGCTTGTCGGTGGTCTGGGCGGACAGCACCGTGGCGACGAGCAGCTCGAGCGGGGTCGTGAAGTTGAGCTCGCACCGGGCGTCCGGCCACGCGTCGGTCAGCAGCTCATCGACCGCGGCGGCCTGCTCGCGGGTGGCCTTGGTCGACCGTGGTCTCGGGGCGGCGCACATGGGCACAGGGTAGGGCGGCGCGCCGGAGCGTCCTGCTCGTGCCTCGCATCACGGCAGGTGGCAGGATGGGGCCGTACGGGGCTCGGGATTGCCCCCGCCGCCGATCTCGGTCGCCGCCAGCAGATGGGACACACAGTGGAACAGAACGTCATCGGCTCGATCCCCCTCTTCGAGGCGCTGGACGAGCAGGACCAGCAGAACCTGCGCGCCCTGATGAGTGCGACGACGATCCGCCGGGGCGAGATCTTGTTCAACGAGGGCGACCCTGGCGACCGGCTGTTCATCCTCACCGAGGGCAAGGTCAAGCTCGGGCACGCCTCCCCCGACGGCCGCGAGAACCTCCTGGCCGTGCTCGGCCCCGGCGAGGTCCTCGGCGAGCTGACCCTCTTCGACCCGGGTCCCCGCTCGACGACGGCGACCGCCGTGGCCCCGACGCACCTGCTCGAGCTCCAGCACAAGGACCTCATGGAGTTCCTCGAGACCCGCCCGTCCCTGGCCAAGCACATGCTCCGCGCGCTCGCCCAGCGCCTGCGGCGGACGAACGAGTCGCTGGCCGATCTCGTCTTCTCCGACGTCCCCGGCCGGGTGGCGAAGGCCCTGCTCGACCTGGGCGACCGGTTCGGCAGCCCGACCGAGGAGGGCCTGCACGTGGCGCACGACCTCACCCAGGAGGAGCTCGCCCAGCTCGTGGGCGCCTCGCGTGAGACGGTCAACAAGTCCCTCGCCGAGTTCGTCTCACGCGGGTGGATCCGGCTCGAGGGGCGGGCGGTCACCCTGCTCGACGTCGACCGCCTGCGGCGCCGGGCCCGCTGACCGGATACCCCCACGGGTCCGGTCCCGGTGCCTCAGCGCACCGCGACGACGATCTCCACCTCGACGGGCGCGTCGAGCGGCAGCGCGGCGACGCCGACGGCGGAGCGGGCGTGCGCGCCCGCCGCGCCGAAGACCTCCCCGAGCAGCTCCGACGCACCGTCGACCACGCCGGGCTGGCCGGTGAACTCCGGCTCGGAGGCGACGAACCCGGTCACCTTCACCACGCGCGCGACGTTGTCGATCCCACCGACGGCGGCGGCCGCCGCGGCGAGGGCGTTGAGGACGCAGGTGCGCGCCGCGGCCTTGGCGGCCGCCGGGGTCACCCCGCCGGCCGACGGCCCGACCTTGCCGGTCATCGTCAGCACCCCGTCCACCAGCGGCAGCTGGCCCGACGTGTAGACGAGGTCACCGTGACGCACCGCCGGGACGTAGGCCGCGACCGGCGCCGCGACCGGCGGGAGCTCGAGGTCGAGCTCCCGCAACCGCGCCGCGATGCTCATCGCTCGCCTGCGGGTCGCTTGAGGTAGGCGACGAGGTTGTTGGAGCCAGTGGGACCGGGCACGACTTGGACGAGCTCCCAACCGTCGCCCCCCCACTGGTCGAGGATGGCCTTGGTGTTGTGGGTCAGCAGCGGAATCGTGGCGTACTCCCAGGTAGTCATGCCGACATCCTAGGCACGGGCGCGGGGCGGCTCACATGGACGCGGCGCGGGTCCGCGCGATGATCCGCGGTGCTCGCTGCGAGCGCAGCTCCGAGATCAGCACGTCGTCCTCGCGGCGCAGCCATCCGGCCCAGTCGTGCACCTCGGGGTAGCGGCGCAGCAGGGCGCGGCGTTCACGCTCCGTGAGGCCGCCCCACACGCCGAACGTGGTGTTCGAGCTCAGGGCGTCGGCCAGGCACTCCATGCGGACGGGGCAGCTGAAGCACAACTCACGGGCGTTCCGCTGGGCGGCGCCGCGCACGAACAGCGCGTCGGGCTCACTCGAGGCACAGGCGGCACGTGCCGCCCAGGTCTGGTCTGCGAAGTCCATCGTTCCTCCCCGGTTCCGGACGGCAGGTTCGGCCGGGTGGTCGCCGGTCGGGTCCCGTTCTCCGTCCGGTGGTCGCGGACGGAACTCGTCTACGGGTGACGCTATCGGTGTGGCGCGATTCACGGAAGGGGTGGGACCTAAGTCCCGCACATCGGATCGATCGATGCGCTGTCGGTGTGATGCAGGACGGGCCCGAAAGTATGACGTTCGTCCTGACATCTGGCATGGCACGCACCCGGGGCCGCCCTGTGCACCCGTCTTCGCCCGTCCTGCGCCACGTCGCACGGGGTGACGACCATGGGTCGACAGGGAGGGGTACCCAGCGCAGCGGGGCACCCCTCGCAGCGGCCCGCGGCAGCCACCCCGGCTGCCGCGCGTGCCACAGCCGCGGTCCGGCACGTACCCTGGACGTCATGTCGCGACCCCCGTCGTCTGGACGAGCCGTCAACCCCATCCAGCTCCTGGGCATGCTGCTCGCCTTCCTCCTCGTCGCCGGCATCGGCGGAGTCGTCGGTGCCGGGATCCTCATGCCCGCGGTCGGTGCCGTCGGCACGGTGAGTGCGGCGTCCACCAAGCTCTTCGACGACCTGCCCAGCGAGCTCGCCATCGCGCAGCCGTCCGAGCAGAGCGTGATCCTCGCCGCGGACGGCTCCCGTCTCGCGACCTTCTACTACGAGAACCGCATCGTGGTGGGCCTGGACCAGATCTCCGAGCACGTCCAGCACGCCGTCGTCGCCGTCGAGGACCGCCGGTTCTACGACCACCGCGGCATCGACCCCGAGGGCATGCTGCGCGCCGCCGCCAACAACATCGCCGGTGGTGAGCTCGAGGGCGCCTCGACGCTGACCCAGCAGTACGTCAAGAACGTCCTCATCGAGGCGGGCCGGGTCAGCGACGACCCGGAGGCCATCCGCGAGGCGACGGCGACGTCGATGGGCCGCAAGCTCCGCGAGGCCCGGCTCGCCATCGGCCTCGAGCAGACCGTCAGCAAGGACGAGATCCTCGAGGGCTACCTCAACATCGCCCAGTTCGGGCCCTCACAGTGGGGGGTGGAGTCGGCGGCGCGCCACTACTTCGGCAAGACGGCGGCCGAGCTCAACATCCCCGAGGCCGCGATGCTCGCCGGCATCACCCAGTCCCCCGCCCGCTGGGACCCGGTGCGCAACCCCGAGAACGCGCAGAAGAGGCGCGACACCGTCCTGCTGACGATGCTGCAGGAGGGGTACATCACCCAGGCCGAGTACGACGAGGCCGTCGCGATCCCGATCGCCGACATGCTCAACGTCCAGCCCGCGCACAACGGCTGCGCCGGGGCGGGCACGGCGGCCTACTTCTGCGAGTACGTCGTCGACGACCTCCTCAACAACGAGAACTGGGGCGAGGATCGCGCCGACCGTGTGCAGAAGCTCTACCGGGGCGGCCTCACCGTCCAGACCACACTGGACCCAGCCCGGCAGCAGGCGGCCTACGAGTCCGTCACAGGGCGGGTGCCGGTCAACGACCCCTCCAGCGTCGAGATGGCCCTGTCCTCCGTGGAGCCGGGCACGGGCAAGATCGTGGCGATGGTGCAGAACACCGATTACGGCCGCGGCTCGGAGGAGGATCCCGGGGCGACCGAGGTCAACCTCAACGTCGGCCTCTCGCACGGCGGCGGCGTCGGCTTCCAGTCCGGCTCGACGTTCAAGGTCTTCACGCTCATCGAGTGGCTGCAGTCGGGGCACGCGCTGAGCGACCTCGTCGACTCGACCAAGCGGGTCTACCCGCGCGACTCCTGGACCATCTCCTGCGCGCCGGAGTACAAGGCGACGTACGACAACGCCACCAACGTCGAGGGCGTGCCGACGTCGTCCCGCATGCCCGTGCTCGAGGCCACCCGCCTGTCGATCAACCTGACGTTCATCGAGATGGCCAACCAGTTGGATATGTGCAACATCATGGCCACCGCCGAGAAGATGGGCCTGAAGACGGGCAGCGGAGGAGAGCTCACCCCGAACCCGGCCGCCGTGCTCGGCACGAACACCGTCACCCCGTTGGACATGGCCGGCGCGTTCGCGACCCTGGCTGCCGGCGGCACGTACTGCACTCCCGTGTCGATCACGAAGATCACCGACGGCATGGGCAACGAGGTCCCGCTCCCGCCGTCGAGCTGCACGCAGGTGCTCGACACCAACATCGTCAACGGTGTCAACTACGCCCTGCAACAGGTCGTCACGCCGCAGCGCACCTCGACGGGCTTCCGGGCCGTCCTGCCCGGTCGGCCCGCGGCCGGCAAGACCGGCACGACCAACGAGGACGCCCACGCGTGGTTCGTCGGCTACACGCCGCAGCTCGCCGCCGCCGTCTGGATGGGGCAGCGTGAGGGCGACGTCCCGATGTGGTACCAGACCATCGGCGCCGACTACAACCGGTGGATGTACGGCGGCCTGTACCCCGCCCAGACGTGGCAGACCTACATGAGCCGCGCGCTCGACGGGCTGCCGGTGCTGCCGTTCGGCGAGGCGCCCGCCAGGGTGCTGTACGGTCCGCGCGTCCCGGTGCCCGACGTCGTCGGCCGCTCCGTCGAGGACGCCAGGGCGATCCTCGGGAACCAGGGCTTCGCTGTCAGTGTCGCCGACCCCGTCGAGTCGGAACTGCAGGCGGGCAGCGTGGCGTCGATGTCGCCGGCGCCCGGTGCGCGGGTGAGACCCGGATCCACGGTGACGATCGTGCCCAGCTCCGGCCCGCCGGTGGTCCAGGAGGAGCCGCCTCAGGGGGGCGACGGCAAGGGACAGCCGGGGGGCAACAACGGTAAGGACAATCCCCCGAACCCTCCCCCCGGCCAGTGACGGTCGCCCGTGCGCTGGGCGTGGCGGCGCTGGGCGCGCTGGGCGGCCTGGGCTGGGCACTGACGGAGGCAGGGTGCTACACGCTGCGGCGCCACGACGTCCCGGTGCTGGCACCGGGTGCTCGTCCGCTGAAGGTACTGCACGTCTCCGACCTCCACCTGATGCCCGCCCAGCGCGACAAGGTCGCGTGGGTCCGGGCGCTGGACCGGCTGGCGCCGGACCTGGTGGTCAGCACAGGTGATGCGATGGCACACGCCGACGCCCTGCCCACGGTGCTGGAGGCGTACGGCCCGCTGCTCGAGCGACCCGGCGTGTTCGTGCTCGGCTCCAACGACTACTACGCGCCGCGGCCCAAGAACCCGGCGCGCTATCTGCTGCCCGACGCGCGCACCAGCCATCGGGTGCCGCTCCCGCCGCTGCCGACCCACGAGCTCGTCGCGGCGTTCGTGGCCGCCGGCTGGGCGGACCTGACCAATCGGCGCGTGCGAACGGTCGCTGCGGGGACGACGCTGAGCTTCGTGGGGGTCGATGATCCGCACCTGGACCGCGATCGGTTCCCCGCGCCGGGCGACGACGGAACCGTCCCCGTGAGCGGCCCGGACCACGACGGAGCTGCTCCGGCGAGGGCTCTGGCCGAGCCCGCCCTCCACATCGGCGTCAGCCACGCGCCGTACCTGCGGGTGCTGCGCGAGATGCGCGAGGACGGCTGCGCCCTCGTGCTCGCCGGTCACACCCACGGCGGCCAGCTCTGCGTGCCCGGCTACGGCGCGCTCGTGACGAACTGCGACCTCGACCGGTCCCGCGCGAGCGGTCTGCACGGCTGGCCCGGGGCACGGCCCGACTCCCCCGGCGGTGAGGACTCGACATGGCTGCACGTCTCCGCGGGTCTGGGCACCAGCCCGTACACGCCGGTCCGGTTCGCCTGTCGCCCGGAAGCGACCTTGCTCTCCCTGGTCCCGCGGGCCTGAAGAGTGGCATCCATCTCATCCGACGTCGCCGGTTTCACGACGCCGCCCCGCCTCGGCTATCCTGAGTCGGTTCCACCGGGGTGTGGCGCAGCTTGGTAGCGCGCTTCGTTCGGGACGAAGAGGTCGCAGGTTCAAATCCTGTCACCCCGACTTGGTGGAGAGAGGCCCCTGGTCTGCGGAGACGCGGCCAGGGGCCCTTCTGTTAGCCGCTTCCGCGTGGCCTCGGGTCGCGGTGGATCACCCCGGAATCACCCCGGCCCGCCGACGGGCCCCTCAGCCTGAGCGCGGCCCGGGCTGCTCGCGCTCGCTCGGCACGCGGGCGGCGGCGTCGTTGAGCAGTTGCAGCGCGGAACGGTCGGCGGAGTCGCCGAGGGGGTGCAGGTAGCGTGCGGTGACCTCGATCGAGGCGTGACCGAGCCACGCCGACATGGTCGTGAGGGGGACGCCCCGCAGGATGCACTCGCAGGCGGCGGTGTGCCGGAGGTCGCGCAAGGTCCGACCGCGGCCGACCTCGCTCCAGCCGGTCTGCCGGGCGAAGGTCGAGCGGTGGAGCTGTCCGCCGCCGGGTCGGGGCAGGAGTAGGTCGTCCGGGCCCTTGTCCTCGGCGAAGCGTCGGAGCGCTGGCACCAGCGCGTCCGGCAGTGGCACCCGTCGACCCCGGCCCGACTTCGGGGTCTCGGCCGCGGGCGTCCCCTCAGGCTGGTTGCGGACGACGTTGAGCGCCGGCATGGGCACCTCGACGAAGTCGCGGACGAGCATCGCCCTGGCCTCACCCCACCGGATTCCGGTGCGCCAGAAGATCGACACGAGCGCGGCGTAGGTCTCGCTGGCCGCGGCGACGTCCCTGACGACGGCCTCGAAATCGTGCGCCGGCAGAGGGCGCACGACCTCGCGGGCGCGACGATCCTTCGGCGGCGTCGCCTCCTTGACCGGGTTGGCCGCGATGTAACCCTTGGAGACACACCAGGCGAAGAACGACGACAGCGACTCGCGGTGTCGCTTCACCAAGCTCGGCGCCAGCCCGCGCGCCAGCAGCCCGTCCTGCCACGCAACGATCGCGGCGCCGGGGACCTTGCCGACGTAGAGCTTGCGGAACCACGTCGGCAGGATCGCTTCGGTCCCCGTCCTGCCGGATCACTGGCCCGCTGTCGGCAGCAGGTAACGGTCGGTGTTCAGCGTCGTACTGCTGACCCGCCCGGTCCGCTGCTCCAGCCACATGACGAGCAAGCCCTCGACTGCGACCTTGCCCCTACTCGGGTCGTAGCCGTGTTCGTCGAACGCGCTGCGCTGCCGACGCTCCCACTCGGCCGCCGCCCGCTTGGGCTCGAAACGGCGGGTGCCGACGACCTGGCCGCCGATCTTGAGGCGACCCTCCCACTTGTCACCTCGTCGAGCCGGCACGGGACCCCCTCGCCGCGGCGGCCGAGGCCGGGCGGCTGAGCATCGCCTGAGCCACCACTCGACATCCGAGGCGCGGTAGCGCGGCACGCCGGCGGCGAGCCAGAAGACCTCCGGACCCTCGAGCGACTGGCGCCAGCACACAAAGTCGACTTGGAGACGGCCAGCCAAGCCGCGACCTCCTGCGTGCGCAGAAGCCGGTCGGCGGTGACAGCCACGTGAGCTTCAACCATCGCGCACCTCACGTTCTTGCGAATATCTGAGTATCAAAGCACACCTACACGCGTATCGGCAAGTACGTGAGAGTGTGCTCTTTCCGCGTAGCCTGGTCCCATGTCGATAGCTCCCCGCCGGCCCGGCGATCAGACGTACGACGGGCTTCTCGTCCAAGACGACCTGCCCGCCGGCTGGCATCTGCCAAGCCGGTTCCCCGGTGAGCGACCCGACGACGCCAGCGGCGAGATCGACGCCCTGCTCGGCTACGACGACCAAACCGTCGATGAGGCGTTGCGCCAGGCACGGCTGGACTCCGAGCAGAACGAGACCGTCGACGGCCGCTGGCGCTACATCGAACACACCGCCACGGGGACGCGCGTCTACATCAGGCTTCAGCGCCAGCTGTTCAGCCTCCCGGAGGAGGTCCGCATCACCGGAGTCGTCTACCTGCCCTGGCGGCCCGGCGACCCGATCACCAGCCAGTTGCTGCGGGAGCTGCCGACCGCACGCATCGAAGCAGCGATCAACCAGCGCCTGTTCGCCATGAAGCGGACCAACATCCTCAGCGGCGGCAAGATCAAGCTTCCCAGCGGTCGCAAGGTCGCCGAACGGGACCTGCTCAAGCCACTCGGCGACCCAAGGCGGACCCCTGACTTCTACGAGCTCGTCGCACTCCAGCACGGCCGCCTCACCGCCAACGGCGATGCGAACCCCTCCGCGACCATGGCCGAGCTCAGCTGCGTCGCCCTCAGCACCGCCCAAGGCTGGGTCGCGAAAGCCCGCGCCCGCGAACTCCTCCCACCCGGACGACGGGGACGCGCCGGATGACAAACGGGGTAGCGCCCTGGCGATCGCTTCCAAACCACTGGCCCGCAATGGCGTCCAGGACGCCCACGCGCTCAAGGCGCTGAACGTCGATACTCACGAAGCGCCGGTACGCAGGGGCGCCAGTAGCCCACAGAGGTTAGCACCGTCACCACTCGCGCCGCCGAGTGGCGCCGCCGAGCGGACGAAGCACGCCGCCTACTCGCCCAGATCGACGCCCTACCCGTCGCCGAGGCCGCACAGCTCGTGCGGCAGAACGCGAGACCCGCTGCGCCCGAGCGGATGACCGAAGCCACGCTGAAGGCACGAGCGGTCGAAGCGCACCCCCGACTCTCCCCGTCCCCCGCGCGCGGGCTCGGCCCGGGGCCGCGGCGCGGGCCAAGCCTGTAGGCGCCGCTCGTACGCCGCGCGAGCGGGTCTGCGACGCCGCTCGGCGTGTCGTCGCAGAAGGCGCCGTGGTGCGGACTAGGCTCCCGGTGATTTCGTCACGCGGAGCGCCCGGAGCGCCCGGAGCGCCCGGAGGGCCGGGAGCCTAGTCCGCACCACGGCAGACGAAACCCCGGCGATGTGGCCTACGGCCAGGGATCGTTCCGGGGTCTTCGGTTACCACTTTAGGGGAGACGTCCCAGTTGTCAACTCCAACGAGCCGCACGGACGCGCCAGCATGGAGCTATGAGGTTCTCCGCGACTGCCTGACCCACGAGCGACTTGCCTCCTACCTCCGGGCGTCCGGGGGCGATCTGGACGCAGCCTTCGCTCTCTACGAGTGGAACATGGAGGTATCGGCCAGCGTTCTCAGCCTGACGTCCATGACGGAAGTCGTGGTGCGCAACGCACTTGACCGGGAACTCACTGCCTGGGCAGCGAGGAAGGACACCGCTCGCGACTGGTTCGACCTAGCGCCGCTGGACCCCCAGGGGCGGCAGGACATCGCCAAAGCGCGCGATCGCGCTACCCGGCGGGGCAAGGATCCGGAGGTTCACGGCAAGGTGATCGCGGAACTATCGCTGGGGTTCTGGCGGTTCCTCGTCGAGTGGCGGTACTTCACCACCCTCTGGGTGCCTGCGACGCACGCGGCGTTTCCCTGTGGACCGTCCGACCTTCGCGCCCGTCAGCGTGCGGTCAAGGACCGGCTCCAGCGGCTGACGTTCGTCCGCAACCGCGCGGCGCATCACGAGCCGATTCACAGGCGCGATCTCGCGAAGGACCTCAATGCGGCGATCGAGCTCGCCGACTGGGTATGTCCCGACGCCGGCGCTTGGACTCGAGTCACCTCGACGCTGGCAAGCGTGATGCGGGCCAAGCCGGTCACATAGAGAGGCGGCCCTCTGACCACACGTTCAGTCAAAGGCTGATGCGCGAACCTTCGTCGGCGAGCGTGGTCCCGAGAGCCGCCGAGCCGCTCACCCCAAAATCACCCCGAGGGCGCACCGGACGGTTCAGGAGACACCCTCCGCACGCCCTGGACCCGCGGAAACACCCCATCCGGGGCGTTCGGGACGAAGAGGGCGCAGGTTCAAATCCTGTCACCCCGACTTGGTGGAGAGAGGCCCCTGGTCTGCGGCGACGCGGCCAGGGGCCCTTCTGTTCGCCGCTTCCGCGTGGCCTCGGGTCGCGGTGGATCACCTCGGAATCACCCCGGCCCGCCGACGGGCCCCTCAGCCTGAGCGCGGCCCGGGCTGCTCGCGCTCGCTCGGCACGCGGGCGGCGGCGTCGTTGAGCAGTTG
>NZ_JBTSDU010000019.1:0-32884 GCF_054605595.1 Georgenia sp.
GGCCCACCGGCCCCGGGGCGGGTTGCGCCCGCTCGTGCGGTGGCCCGGCCCCGTCGCCGGAGGCCGAGGTCAGCCCTTGACCGAACCCGCCAGCAGCCCGCGCACGAAGTACTTCTGCAGGGACATGAACACGATCAGCGGGACGATGATCGAGACGAACGCACCCGCGGTGAGCAGGTGCCAGTCCTGGCCGCGCGAGCCGGCCATCTCCGCCAGCCGTGCGGTGAGCGGCTGGATGGCGTTGTTCCCGCCGGAGAACGTCAGCCCGACCAGGAGGTCGTTCCACACCCACAGGAACTGGAAGATCGCGAAGCTCGCGATCGCCGGGACCAGCAGCGGCAGCATGATCCGGATGAACACCGTGACGTGCCCGGCCCCGTCGACCCGGGCGGCCTCGATGAGCTCCCGTGGGATCTCCGCCATGAAGTTGTGCAGCAGGAAGGTGGCGAGCGGGAGCGCGAAGATCGAGTGCGCCACCCAGATCGTCAGGAACGGGAACGCCTCGGCCGCAGCGGTGCCGGAGAACATGCGCAGCAGCGGGATGAGCGCCATCTGCAGCGGCACGATCTGGAGCGCGAAGACGACCACGAACACCGTGTCACGCCCGCGCCACTGCAGCACGGAGAATGCGTAGGCCGCGAGGATCGCCAGCGTCAACGGGATGAGCGTGGCGGGCACGGTGATGGTGATGGAGTTCAGGAAGAAGCTCGCGAGGTTGCCCGAGGAGGCGCGTCCGAAGAGCACCTCCTGGTAGTTCTCCAGCGTGAAGGTGGGGTTGGTGAAGAACGTCCACCAGCCCGTGGAACGGATCTCACCCTCCGGGCGTACCGAGGTGATGAGCAGCCCGGCGGTCGGCACGGTCCACAGGATGGCGATGACGATCGCGACGGCGCTGCCGATGCGGGTGGAGAGCATCGTCCTGGTGCGGCCGGACGTCGTGGTGGAGCGACTGGAGCGCATCGGGTCGGGCAGCGAGTGGCCACTGCCGGGCTCGGAGATCGCCGGGTTGGCGGGTGCGGTGCTCATGCGCCACGCACCTCCCGGTTGATGAGCATCTGTCTGATGTTGAAGACCACGATGGGGATCACGAGCACGAAGATCGCGACGGCCAACGCCGAACCGTAGCCGCTGTTGCCGAACGTGAACGACTGGTCGTACATCTCGTTGGCGAGGACCTGCGTGCCGAACCGGCCGCCGGTCATCGTGCGTGGAATGTCGAACACCTTCAGGGTGGCGATCGAGATCGTCGACCCCACCACGACCAGCGTGGGCCGGATGGACGGCACCGTGATGGCGCGGAACATCTGCCAGGGGCTGACGCCGTCCAGCCGGGCGGCCTCGACGATGTCCGTCGGGATCGCCTTGATGGCCGCGGAGAGCAGCACCATCGCGAAGCCGGCCTGGATCCAGATCATCACGAAGATGAGGAAGAACGTGTTCCAGGGGCCGTCCTGCAGGAATCGCACGGGCTCGAAGCCAAGCCCCGTGATGATCGCGTTGAGGAGGCCGATCTGCTCCTGGGCCGCGCCACGGTACTCGTAGACGAACTTCCAGATGATGCCGGCGCCCACGAAGGAGATCGCCATCGGCATGAAGAGGAGCGACTTCGCGCTCTTCTCGAACTGCTTGCCGTCGATGAGGATCGCGTAGAGCAGCCCGATGACGGTTGAGACGGTGGGGACGAGCAGCACCCACCAGAAGGTGTTGATGAAGGACTGCAGCGATCCCGGGTTGGTGAAGACCCACACGTAGTTGGAGAACCCGACGAACTCGGTGGCCGTGCGGTCCATGAACGACATCATGATCGTCCGACCCGCCGGGTAGATCAGGCCGACCGCGAGCAGCAGCAGGGCCGGTCCGGCGAAGGCCGCCAGCGCCCACCAGGTGCGCGAACGCTTCGCGAACCGGTCGGCCGCGGATGCCAACACCATCAGCAGGACGACCAGCGCCACGAAGGCGACGACGGCCAGGACCATCTGGCCGATCTTGGAGTAGAGGAAGAAGTCCATCATGCCTTCCGTGTTCTCGACGGCGTTCGGGTCCGCACGGGCGGGGGAGCGGTCGGAACCACTCCCCCGCCCGTATCAGTCGATCAAACCACCGGCGATCAAGCCGCCGGCCAAGAGGCCTCGATCTGGTCGAGGACCGTCTGGGTGTCGGAGCCGTCGATCCAGTCGACCATGCCGGTCCAGAACGACCCGGCACCCACCTCGGAGGGCATGAGGTCGGATCCGTCGAAGCGGGCGACGGTGTTCGGGTCCTGGAGCAGCTCGATCGCCAGGCGCAGGACGTCCGAGGACGCGAGCGTGGCGTCCACACCCTTGTTGGCGGAGGTCACGCCGCCGATCTCGACGCGGGTGTTGGCCCACTCGGCGGAGGACATGAAGGCCTGCACGGCCTCGATGGCGTCGCCCTCGTTGAAGCGGGCGACGAACTCGCCGGCGGTGAGCAGCGGAGACTCGTCCGCCGTCATGCCGGGGAGGTAGAAGGCGAAGACGTCACCCTCGGGGCTGACGTCCGTACCCTCGGGCCACTGGGCCTCGTAGAAGGAGGCCATGCGGTACAGGTAGCAGTTGTTGTCCAGGATGGGCAGGCCGCCGTCGTTGAAGGACGTCGTCGCGATGGACCGGGAGTCGCCGATGCCGCCGTTGACGAAGTTCTCGTCCTTGAGGATCGCCCCGGCCATGTCCACGGCCTCGACGATCTGCGGGTCGTTGAACGGGATCGCGTGCGTGACCCACTGGTCGTACACGTCGGCCCCAGCCGATCGGAGCACCATGTCCTCGATGAAGTCGGTGGCGGGCCAGCCGGTCGCCCCGCCGGACTCGATGCCCGCGCACCACGGCTTGACCGTGTCGGAGCCCTGCTCGTCCGCGATGGTCTGCGTGAGCGTCATGAGCTCGTCCCACGTGGTGGGGACCTCGTAGCCGTTGTCGGCGAAGGCGCTCGGGGAGTACCAGACGAAGGACTTCACGGACGCCATGAGCGGGGCGGCGTAGAACGTCCCGTCGACGGTGCCGTAGGCCTTCCAGTCCTCGGTCCAGCCCTCGTCCACGTTGGCCTCGACGGCCGCCGACGCGGGCAGCACGTAACCGCCGCGAACCATGCGGGCGAGCAGGCCGGGCTGGGGGATGACCGCCAGGTCGGGCGCGTTGCCGCCCTCGGCCTGCACCACGAGCTGCTGCTCGAACTCACCGGAGCCGTTGTGCTCCACGGTGATGCCGGTGCATTCGGTGAACGTGTTGAAGGTGTCCTGGAGCTGGTCGGCCTCGACCTCACGGATCGAGGAGAAGAGCGAGACGGTCTCGCCCTCGAAGGTGCCGTACTGCTCGTAGTCGGCGCAGTCGGCAGTGGTCCCGCCGCCGGCGGTGGTCGCGCCGCCGCCACCGCCCAGGTCGTCGGCACCACCACAGGCGCTCAGCACGAGCGCCAGGGCACCCACGCCGGCCAGTCCTGCGGACCGTCGTCTCGTCGTCGTCTTCACTTGCGGACCTCCTCGTCACTACACACAACCGAGCGCGGAAGCGCTCCCACCGACCCACCCAACCACTGATCGGCGTGATCCTCGCCACAGAAGACAACGGAAGGACGTCACGATTCCGCAACATCGCCAAGGATCCGGTCGCATCGTTCCTGCAACCGCAGCCGCGATCTTATAATGCGAGCCACTGTCTTGCCATCTGGTACGACGGCGGGTGTCACATGGCCGCCGAGGTCACTCCGGCAGCAGCGCGCGCAGCACCACGGCGGCGCCGTCGTCGGTCACGGCGTCGGTCACCGCGCCCGCCACGTCCCGGACCGACTCCGCGGCCTGCCCCATCGCCACCCCGTGCGCGGCCCAGGTGAGCATCTCCAGGTCGTTGGAGCCGTCCCCCATCGCGACGGTCGCAGCGGGCTCGATGTCCAGCCGTCCGCGCAGCATCTCCAGCGCGCTGGCCTTGTGCACACCGTCGGGGGTGATGTCCAGCCACGCGGTCCAGCCGACGGCGTAGCCCACCCCGTGCAGACCCACCCGTTCGACGATCGCCTGGAGGTCCGCCGAGCCGAGCTCGGGCGCCCGCAGCGTCACACGGGTGGCGGGCGCGGCGACGAGCTCTTCGAAGTCGACGACCTCGACCTCCCCGGTCAGCTCGCCCATGGGGAACGGCGCGGTCACCTTGAACCCGCGGCCCAGGTCCTCCACGGCGAAGATCGCCTCGGGCAGCTCCTCCCGCAGCAGCCGCAGCGTGGGCCCCGGGTGGAACGTGGTGACGTCGGTGATCTCGTGACCGTCGTCGAGCGTGGGGTCCAGGCGGACGGACACGGCGCCGTTGGAGCAGACCGCCCACCCCTTGGTCAGGCCGAGCGCCGCGGCCACCGGGGTGACGGCGTGCATGGACCGCCCTGTGGCAAGCACCACGTGCGTGCCGCTCGCGTCCAGGTCGGCGACGGCGTCGCGCACGGTGGGCGTGAGGCTGCCGTCGTGCCCCAGCAGGGTGCCGTCGATGTCGAGGGCGACCATGAGGCCGGGGCCCGCGGGCGGGAGACCCGCCGGGAGCAGGCGACGCCAGCGGGCCGATCGGGTGGCGAGCGGCAGCACGCCGTTGCCGGACCGGACCGTGCTCACGCGGGCTCCAGGACCTCGAGCCCGCCGAGATAGGGCCGCAGACCCTCGGGCACGCGCACCGACCCGTCGGGCTGCTGGTGGTTCTCCAGGATCGCCACGATCCAGCGGGTGGTGGCGAGGGTGCCGTTGAGCGTGGCGACGGTGCGGGTCGCGCCGTCGGCGGTGCGCTCGCGGATGCCGAGCCGGCGGGCCTGGAAGGTGGTGCAGTTGGAGGTGGAGGTCAGCTCGAGGTACCGGCCCTGCGTCGGCAGCCAGGCCTCGCAGTCGAACTTCCGGGCGGCCGACATGCCGAGGTCCCCCGCGGCGGTGTCGATGACCCGGTAGGGCAGCTCGACCTTCGCGAGCATCTCCTCCTCCCACGCGAGGAGGCGCTGGTGCTCGGCGTCGGCCTCCTCGACGGGCACGTAGGAGAACATCTCGACCTTGTTGAACTGGTGCACGCGGATGATGCCCCGGGTGTCCTTGCCACCCGAGCCGGCCTCCCGGCGGTAGCAGGAGGACCAGCCGGCGTAGCGCAGCGGCCCGTCCGTGAGGTCGAGGATCTCGTCGGCGTGGTAGCCGGCGAGCGCGACCTCGGAGGTGCCGACGAGGTACAGGTCGTCGGTGCCGAGGTGGTAGATCTCGGCGTCGTGGGCGACGTCGAAGCCCGTGCCCTGCATCGTCTCGGGCCGCACCAGGGTGGGCGTGATCATCGGGGTGAAGCCGTGCGTCAGCGCCTGGTCCATGGCCGCGTTGAGCAGGGCGAGCTCGAGGCGGGCGCCGACACCGGTGAGGAAGTAGAACCGGGCGCCGGAGACCTTGGCACCGCGTTTGACGTCGATCGCGCGCAGGTTCTCCCCGAGGTCGAGGTGGTCCTTGGGCTCGAAGCCCTCGGCGGCGAAGTCACGCGGGGTGCCCACGTGCTCGAGCACGACGTAGTCGTCCTCACCACCGACCGGCGCGGCCGGGTCGACGACGTTGGGGATCGTGCGGGCCAGCTCGTCGAGCGCCACCTGAGCGGCGTCCGACTCCGCCTCGGCCGTCTTGACCCGCTCGGCGAGATCCTTGGCACGGGCGAGCACGGCGGGCCGCTCCTCCGGCGAGGCCTTGCCCACGGCCTTCGAGACCTGCTTCTGCTCGGCCCGCAGCTCCTCAAAGGAGGTCAGGGTGGCGCGACGGCGCGACTCCGCCGCGAGCAGGGCGTCGACGACGGCGACGTCCCCGCCGCGGGCTCGCTGGCTGGTGCGGACCGTCTCCGGGTCCTCTCGTAGTGCTCGAAGGTCGATCATGCGTCCGAGCCTAACCGGCGGGCCCGGGCACCACCGGCGCCCGGGCGGTGCCGGCGCAACGGCGCCGCGGGGCCGGGGGCGCTAGGTTGCGAGCATGGGGTGGGATCAGTGGGTCGCGATCGTCGCGCTCGTGCTGGCGCTCGCCGGGCTGCTCATCGGCCTGGTGGCATGGCGCGGGATCCGCGGCCGCACGCCCTCGTTCTCCGAGGAGGACACTCCCGAGACGCTCCCGCCCGCACCGCGCTCCGGGCCGCCCGCGGTGATCGTCAACCCCAAGTCGGCGGACGGCATCGAGCTCAAGGAGCTCATGGACCGCACGGCGGCCGACGCGGGCCTCGAGGAGCCGATCTGGTTCGAGACCACGGTCGAGGACCCCGGGCTGGGACAGACCCGTGCGGCGCTCGCCCGGGGCGCGTCCGTCGTCGTCGCCGCGGGTGGTGACGGCACCGTGCGGGCCGTTGCAGAGGCCCTCGCGGGCACCGGTGTCCCCATGGGGCTCCTCCCGCTCGGCACCGGCACCCTGTTGGCGCGCAACCTCGATCTGCCGCTCGGCAGCCGGCGCGAGCTGGTCCTCACCGCGCTGACCGGGCGGGACCGGCGGATGGACCTGGGCTGGCTGCGCACCGAGGCGTTGACCCCCGAGGACGCGGCGGCGCTCCGCGGGAACCTCGACGACGGCGCTGCCGAGGTTCCCGATGACGACCCCACCAAGGAGCACGTCTTCCTCGTCATCGGCGGCCTCGGCTTCGACGCCGCGATGGTCGCCGGCGCCGACGACGATCTCAAGGCCCGGCTGGGCTGGATCGCGTACTTCGTCGCCGGCGTCCGCCACCTCACCGGCCGCAAGATCCACGCC
The DNA here is from genome assembly GCF_054605595.1 of Georgenia sp. NCBI lineage: Bacteria > Bacillati > Actinomycetota > Actinomycetes > Allobogoriellales > Allobogoriellaceae > Georgenia > Georgenia sp. Next base: position 6,731 of record NZ_JBTSDU010000019.1, read on the forward strand.
ACCGCCGAGCTCGGCGAATCGGGACCGGGTCGACCCTTCAAGGCACGCACCGTCCTCTTCGCGAACGTCGGGCGGCTGCCCGGCGGCGTCGTCCTCTTCCCCGACGCCCAGCTCGACGACGGCTGGCTCGACATCGCCGCGATCGACACCACCGGCGGGCTGATCGGCTGGTCGGACCTCCTGCGCAAGGTGATCCTGCAGGGGATGGGCGTGCGCAAGGACCCCCTGCCCTACCGGACCGCGTCGATCGAGTTCAAGCGCGCCCGCTCGGTCGTGGTACGCACCGAGGTGCCCGAGCAGGTCCAGGTCGACGGCGACCTCATCGGCTACGCGCGGGTGATCCATGCCCGGGTGGAGGAGAGCGGACTCGTCGTCCGGACGCGGTAGCGCTTGCGCCGGTCCACGCGGTAGCGCCTTGCGCCGGTCCACGCGGTAGCGCCTTGCGCCGGTCGTCGGCTCGATACACCTCGATGGGGGGTCCTGATCCCCACGGCGGGGCGGGTGCGCGCGGCCTGGCTACACGACCTCGCCGGCCGCGACGCCCGCCACCCAGGCCCGGGCGGCCCGGAAGTCCGCGTCGTAGGTCCCCGGGCGCACGTTCGGGCGCCGACCGTCCGCGCGCGGGTAGGAGCCGAGGAAGCGCACCACCGGACACACCCGGTGCAGGCCGATGAGCGTGGCCTGGACGCGTTCCTCCGCCACGTGCCCCTCGGCGTCGATGGAGAAGGAGTAGCGCCCGAGGGAGTCACCGATGGGCCGCGACTCGATGCGGGAGAGGTTCACGCCCCGGGTGGCGAACTGTTCGAGCATGCTCAGCAGCGCCCCGGCCTCGTTGTCCGGCAGTTGCACCTGCAGGGTGGTCTTGTCCGCACCGGTGGGCTCGGGGACGTAACCGGGCCGGGCGACCAGGATGAACCGGGTCACGGCGTGCGGGTTGTCCGCCACTCCCTGGGCGAGCACGGTGAGGCCGTACTTCTGCGCGGAGAGGGGGTTCACGAGCACGGCGTCGAAACCCACCTGGGCGTCGGAACCGAGCAGCTCGGCTGCGGCGGCGGTCGACGTCGCGGGCACGTGGACGGCGTCGTCGAGGTGCTCGGCGACCCAGCCGCGGCACTGCGCCCAGGCGTGCGGGTGGGTGGAGATGCGCCGGGCCTGCGCCAGGGGGGTCCCGGCCCGGGCGGCCAGGACGAAGGTGATGGGCACGAGCATCTCGCCGACGATGACGAGCGGTCGGCCCGCGGCGAGTGCGTCGAGCGTGGCGTTGACGCCGCCCTCCACCGAGTTCTCGATGGGCACGACGGCGAAGTCGACGTCGCCGGAGCGCACCTGGTCCAGTGCGGTGACGACGTCGGCGCACGGGACCAGGTCGGACTCCGCCTCGTCGGTCACCTGCAGCAGCGCCACCTCGGTGAAGGTGCCCGCCGGGCCGAGATAGGCGTAGCGGCCGCGGGGCAGGTCGTCGGTGGCGGCGGGCATGGGTCCTCCTGGTCGGTCCGGTCCGAAAGAGCCTAGTGCCGCGCGGTACGCCGGTCGGCCATCCCCAGCGACGCACGCAGAGCTCGAGATCGCGTTCGTGCGCTCGAATGATCCGCCACCACTGGGCCGCCATGACGGGCCCGTAGGACCGGCGATCACCGCCACGCGCGACCGTGCCGCACACCTTGACCCGATCTAGAGGTTCGCCAGATGGTTGCTTCATCCGGGTCGCGCATCATTGCTGTCGACAGCGGTTAACCACACGAGAGGACACGACGATGATGGGTTGGGGATGGGGCATGGGCGCCGGTGGCTGGATCGCCATGGCGGTGTTCTGGGTCGCGCTGATTGCGCTGATCGTCTGGGCGGTCGTGCGGGTGTTCCCGAGCGCCGACAAGCATGATGCCGGACCACGAGCGGAGACCCCGCAGGAGATCCTCGACCGGCGCTTCGCCGGTGGTGAGTTGGACGCCGAGACCTATCGGTCGATGCAGGAGGCGCTCAACGCGGGTCAGCAGGGACGGAGGCTGCCATGAGGACCGGCATCGCGCGGTTCCTGGTGCCGACGGTGGCCCTGGCCGGCGTGCTCGGCTCCGGCGCCTGGCTGTTGACCCAGGAGAGCCCCGCATGGGCCTCCAGCACCTCACGAGCCGTTGACGGCTACGACGGCAGCGGCATCATGGGCTACCGCGGCGGCGGCGTCGGCGGGTACGGCGCCGGCATGATGGGCGGCGGCGGGTACGGCGCCGGCATGATGGGCTACGGCGGCACCGGCGGCGGCTACGGCGCCGGCATGATGGGCGGCGGCGGCGTCGGCGGGTACGGCGGCGGCATGATGGGCTACGGCGGCACCGGCGGCGGCTACGGCGCCGGCATGATGGGCTACGGCGGCGGCGTCTTCGGGGGAAGTGGGCCGAGTGGGGACCTCACGCCCGTCGACGATCTCGCCGCGGCTCGTGATCGGGCGGAGCTCTTCGCCGGCGACCTTGACGGCGAGCTGCAGGTCGGCGAGATCATGGAGTTCGAGAACCACTACTACGCCGAGCTCCTGGACGCCGACGGCGCGGGCGCTACCGAGATCCTCATCGATCCCCGGACCGGAGTGGTCCAACCGGAGTACGGGCCGGCCATGATGTGGAACACCCGGTACGGGATGACGCGCGGCATCGACACCGCATCTGAGCTCTCGGCGGACGAGGCCGTGGCCGTGGCAGAGCGCGCGGTCGACGCGGAAGGGCTCACCGTGGGGGCGGCGGAGAAGTTCCCCGGTTACTACACCCTGCACACCCTGCGCGACGGCGAGGTGGAGGGCATGCTCTCCGTCAATGCCGTGACCGGTGCGGTGTGGTACCACAGCTGGCACGGTGCGTTCGTCGCGATCTCGGAGAACGGATGACCGTTGGTGGCCGGGCGGGGCAGCCCGCGGATCGTGGCGAGGTGTCACGGCCGCGGGTCCTCGTCATCGAGGACGAGGCTGCGATCGCCCGGGTCGTGCGTGGCTACCTCGAGCGCGAGGGCTTCGAGGTCGTCGTCATGTACGACGGGGAGACCGGCCTGACCGCCGCTCGGGAGGGCTCCCCGGACGTCGTGGTGCTGGACCTCATGCTCCCGGGTATCGACGGGCTGGAGGTGTGCCGGCAGCTGCGCACCTTCTCCGACGCCTACGTCATCATGCTCACGGCCCGCACCGAGGAGATGGACCGGCTGGTGGGGCTGTCGAGCGGTGCCGACGACTACGTCGGCAAGCCGTTCTCTGCCCCGGAACTGGTGGCACGGGTCCGGGCCATGCTCCGCCGTCCCCGGTCCGACGCCGTCCGCGACCGAGCCACCCGGCAGGTCGCCGACCTCACGATCGACATGGCGGCCCGGGAGGTGCGGCGCGGTGAGCAGCGGGTGGAACTGACGCGCACCGAGTTCGACCTGCTCGACGCGCTCTCGGCGGAGCCCCGACGGGTCCTGAGCCGTGACCAGCTGTTCGAGCAGGTGTGGGGCGGGCAGTGGTTCGGCGACCATCACGTGGTGGACGTGCACGTGGCGAACCTTCGCCGCAAGCTCGGCGACGACGCACAGTCCCAGCGTTACATCCGCACCCTTCGCGGGTTCGGCTACGGCCTGGGCGGGGACACATGAGACGCCCCGAGGGGCCCGGGCTGGGGGCCAGACTCTTCCTGGCCCAGGCCTTCGTCATCGTCGCCGGAGCAGCCACTCTGGCGGCCGTCGCGCTCATGCTCGCACCGGGTCTCTTCGACGAACACCTCCAGAGCGTTCCCGTGCCGATCGACCACACGGCCCGACAGCACGTCGACGCCGCGTTCAGCGGGGCCATCTTGACGTCCCTGGCGGTGGCGATCGTCGCAGCGCTGATCACCGCACTGGCCGTCAGCTGGTTCGTGACCCGGCGTGTCGTCCGACCCGTCGAGGCCATGGCGACGGCGGCCGGCCGGATCGCCGCGGGTGACTACACCGCGCGGGTGCGCGTCACGGGGTCCGGCCCCGAGCTGGCCTCCTTGGCGAGCGCGTTGGACCTGACGGCGCACGAGCTGGCGGCCATGGAGCGGACGCGGGCGGAGATGCTCCGCGACGTCGCGCACGAGCTGCGCACGCCGCTGACCGCGCTGCGCGGCTACATCGACGCCCTGGCTGACGGGGTGCTGCCGCTCGATGCGGACGCCGTCGACACCGTGCACGCCGAGCTCTCGCGCGTCGAGCGGCTCGTGGACGACCTGAGCACCGTGTCACGCGCGGAGGAACGTCGCCTGGACCTCCATCTGCAGGCGGTGGCACCCCGCGACGTGGTGGCCGCCGCCGTCAAGGCGGCCCGGGCGAGGTTCGCCCGAGCCGGCCTGGACCTCCAGGTCGCCGTCGCCGACGATCTGCCCCTGGTCAGCATCGATGAGGACCGGATCCAGGAGGTGCTGGCCAACCTCCTCGACAACGCCCTGCGGCACACCCCGCGCGAGGGCGTGGTCACGGTCAGCGCGCGGCGCGGGCCCGGCGTGGTCGAGCTCGCGGTGACCGACACGGGTGAGGGTCTGGCCCCCGAGCACCTGCGACGGGTGTTCGAACGCTTCTACCGCGTGGACACCGGGCGCTCCCGTCAGAAGGGCGGCAGCGGCATCGGCCTGGCCATCGTCCGCGCACTGGCGGAGGCTCACGGTGGTCACGTCGGGGCGCAGAGCGCAGGCCCGGGCCACGGCGCGACGTTCTCCGTGACGCTGCCTGCAGATCCACCCCGATGAACCGAACTCCCCCCTTCCCCTCCCCCATCAGGCCCCGCCCCGGTCACGCCCACCCCCGTCGAACAGGTCCTAATGTGCAGATTCCACCCAGTTTTGGCACTTTAGGGCCTGTTCGGCGAGGAGGAGGCGGCGGGCGGCGGTCGGCAGCGGTTCGGGCATGAGCCGCCCAGGACCGGCCACGTAGGCTGCGACGGTGAGCAGCAGACGCAGAGCACGGCAGCGCCGGGTCGTCCTCGTCGTCGCGGTCGTCGCCGCGCTCGCGATGATCCTGCCGTTCGTCCTGCCGCTCCTCGCGGCGGCCGCGACACCCGTCGGCGGCACCGGCGCGACGGCCGCGACACCCGTCGGCGGCACCGGCGCGACGGCGTCGGACCCCGCCGACACGGCCGGGGCGACGGCGCCCGGCCCGGTGGTGCTCATCGGCACCACCGGCCTGCGATGGGAGGACCTCTCGGCGCTGGCGACCCCGAGCCTGTGGGAGCTCACCCAGGGTGGCGCGAGCGCCAACATGGTGGTCCGCTCGGTGCGTTCGAGCACCTGCCCGGCCGACGGCTGGCTCGCCGTCTCCGCGGGCCGGCGTGCCGCGGACGTGCCGATGGCGGAGTACGGCACGTGCCGTGACCTGGCAGAGGCCGGCGAGGACGCCACCGTGGCCGGCTGGTCGGACTACCTCGACGCCGCCGGGGGCGCCTCCTACGACGCCACCCCCGGCCTCTTCGGCGACCTGCTCGCCGCGCGCGGGGTGCCCGCGGTGGCGATCGGCCCCGGCGCCGCGATCGCGCTGGCGACCTCGGACGGCGTCGTCGCCGGGGACCGCGCCTACGCCTCGACGTCGACGGCCCGGCTGGGCGAGCAGGTCGCCGAGCTCCTGCCGGGACACGCGCTGACGGTCGTCGACGTGGGCGACGTCCGGGACCAGAATCGCCCGCTCGTGCGGGTGCCGGCCCGCGGCGAAGGCGTGCTCGCACCGGTGGAGGAGCCCGGCCCGGCCGAGACCCCCACGATGTCCCCGGAGGAGACGTGGCTGCTGCGCTCCCCCCAGCGCGTCGACCAGGTCTCCCGGATCGACCGGCGCGTGGGCGCCGTCGTCTCGAACGTACGCGCGATGGCGCCGCACGCCACGATCGTGCTCGCCTCGCTGGCCGACTCGGGCAGCACCGCCCTGATGCAGGTCGTCACCGCGACCGGGCCGGGGCTGGGGCGGCCGTCGGCGGACGGGGCGCTGGCGAACACACGGTCGACCCGCCAGCCCGGCATGGTCCAGTCCACCGATCTGCTCCCCACCCTCCTCACGGCGCTGGAGCTCGAGGGCCCGGCCGGCCTCGTGGGCGCCCCCTTCGCCGCGCTCGACGACGGTCGCAGCGGTGCCGCGCGCGTCGGGTACCTCACCGACGTCAGCCGGCACGCCGTGGCGGTCCGGCCCCTCGTCGGGCCGTACTACTCGTTCCTGGTCCTCGCGAACCTGCTGCTGTACGCGGTGGTGACGCTCGGGCTCAACCGCCGAATCCTCGACGGTGCCGCCGACCACCTCGCGGCCCACCGTGGGCGGCGGGCCGCCGGCCTGCGCGCCCGGGTCGTCGGGGCGCTGCGCTCGCCCCGGCCGGTCACGATGCTACGCACGGTCCGGGCCGCGTCCGTGCTGATGGGTGCGGTGCCGCTCGCCTCCTACCTCGCCAACCTGCTGCCCTGGTGGCGGGCGGACGAGCCGGGCACCGCGGTGTACGGGGCCACCGCGGTCATCGCCGCCGCGCTCACGCTCGTCGCGCTCCACGGTCCGTGGCGCCGGAACCTGCTCGCCCCGGTCGCCATGGTGGCGGGGGCGACCGCCGTCGTGCTCGCGGTGGACGTCGTCACCGGCGCACGCCTGCAGCTCTCCGCGCTCATGGGCGTGATCCCGCAGGTGGGTGGGCGGTTCTACGGCTTCAACAACTCCTCGTTCTCACTCTTCGCGGCCGCGAGCATCCTGCTCGCGATGTGCGTGGCGGAGCCGCTCGTGCGGCGCGGCCGGCGCCGGTGGGCCGCGGGCGCCATCGGACTCATCGGGGTCGTCGCCGTCGTCCTGGACGGTGCCCCCACCATCGGTGCCGACTTCGGCGGCCCGCCCGCCCTCATCCCGGGGTTCCTCGTGCTCGGGCTGCTGGCCATGGGCGTCCGCCTGACCTGGCGGCGGGTCGTCCTCGTGCTCGGCGTCACCGCCGTCCTCGCGGCGAGCTTCTCCGTGGTCGACTGGCTGCGCCCTCCGGGGGACCGGTCGCACCTGGGGCGGTTCGTCGAGACGGTGCTCGACGGCGGTCTCTGGTCGGTGGTCGCACGCAAGGCCGGCCAGAACCTGTCGAACCTGTTCGGCTCGACCCTGACGTTCCTGGTGATCGGGGGGATCATCGTCGTCGTGGTGCTGCTGACCCGGCCGCTACGGGCCGGCCGCCGCGGCGGCGCGGACTCCGCCTACGGGTGGCTCATGGGCGGGGACGCCATCGGTCAGCTCGACCGGGCCGCCGTCATGCTGCGGCCCACGCTGGTCGCGCTCGCGACGACGTTCGCCATCGCGTTCGCGGCCAACGACTCGGGCATCGTGCTGCCGGCGATCGGGATCGCCCTGACGGTCCCGCTGCTGGTGTCGGTGGTGACGGGGTGGCTGCTGGCGCACGTGCCCGCCGGCGCGGCCCCGGGTGGCGGGCCGCCGGATCAGTCGTCGGGCTCGTCCACGACCGAGGTGTCGGGGGCCGACGCCCAGGCCCGGTAGGGGCGTCCGGGCTTCTGCCGCGCCGGGTTGTCGCCACGTCGCGCCGTCGGCACCTTCACCCCGCGCACGCGCCGGGCGCTGACCGCGAGCGCGACGTCGCGGTACTGGGCGCTGCGGTGGAGCTGCCCGGCGAGGTCGGTGCCTGAGGGCCGGTGCCGCAGGTCGCACGGCACCTCCTGCACGGTGAGCCCGGCGACCAGCAGGTCGATCGTCATGCCCGCCTCCACGCCCCAGCCCCGGGCGAGGGGCGTGGCCGCCTCGAACGCGGCGCGCGTCAGGCAGCGCTGGCCGGAGAGGGGCTGGGTGGGGCTCCACCCGGTGGCGCGCGCGATCGAGCGGCGGGCCAGGCCCGTGACGATGCCCCGCCCGCCGGCCCCGGGCTGGGGGGGCAGGACGGCGATGGTGCAGTCTGCCCGGCCCTCGAGGACCGGGCTCACGAGCGGCGCGGTCGCGACGGCCGTCTCCCCGAGGTCGGCGTCGAGGAAGAGGAGGAGCCGGGGCGGGCGACCGGCGACGTCACGCATCGCGACGACGGACGCGCCGGTCTCCATGGCGGACGCCTTGCCGCGGTTGACGGAGTGGCGCACGACGACGGCGCCGGCCGTGCGCGCGGCGTGCTGGGTGCCGTCCTCGGAGCCGTCGTCGACGACGAGCACGAGGTCGACGTGGGGGATGGCGCGGGCGGCGCGGACGGTGGCGGCGATCCGGTCCACCTCGTCCTTCGCGGGGATGAGAACAGCGACCCGTTGTGATCCCGCTGCCCGCTCCACGTCGCAAAGCCTAGCGAGGAATCGGGCGCGGGGCGCTCCGGGCCCGGCTACGGCGAGCCGGGCCCGGGCGTCACCGGTGTCAGCGGAGGTTGACCTGGCGGGAGACGATGCCGGCGCGGGCGCGGCGCTCGTCCGCGGTGAGGGGCTCCTCGTCGGCGAGGGCGGCGTCGAGCTTCTTCTCGAACGCCTTCATGGGCTCGCTCAGCTCGGCGGCCTCGGTGCCCGGGGCGAGCTCCCACACGGGGATGAGGATCCCGCACGCGCGGAAGGCGCCGACGAACTTCGCCCCCTCGGTGACGGCGGACTCGCGCGCGGCGTGCAGCCGCGCGACGGCGTCGAGCACCTTCTCCTGCGCCTCGGGCCGGGCCCAGCGCACGAACTCGCGGGCGCCCATGCGCACCCAGTAGGCGGAGGCGACGCCGTCGACGGCGACGGTGGGCACGAGCGCCTCGCTGGCGTGCTCGAGGGCGTGCTCGACGTCGGCGTCGCGGTTGTCGTCGGGGGCGAGCCAGAACTCGAACGACTCCTGGATCCGCACCTCGAAGGGCACGGTGGTGTCGAGGACGTCCTGCAGCCGGGGGCCGGGCTCGGGCAGCTGCGCACCGGCGAGCGGCGTGCCGGGCTCGAGCTCGAGCGCCTCCAGCAGGGCCGCGGCGACGTCGCGGGAGGCGTCCCCGGAGCGCATGACCGTCTGGAGGGCCACGAGCACGGCACCGTCCTCACGGTGCAGGGCGCGGATGTTGTCGGGGAGCAGCGTGACGAGCTGGACCTCGCGGCTGCCGTACTCGGCGGTGGTCCGCACCGTGGCGGTCGCGGCGGGGATCACCTCGCACATGGCGACGATGTCCGCCTCACCGGGCAGGCCCTCGAAGGGGCGCTCGACGAACGGGACCTCCGGCCGCTTCGGCTTCGGGGTGCCCACGGGGGCGGACTGGCGCTTGCTGCGGCTCTTCTTACCCATGGCGCACAAGACTACGGTGCGGCGGGTCGGGCGGCGCACGTGCGCATCCTGACCCGTTCTCGGCACCGGGCCCGGCACCGGTCGCGGGCCCAGGCCGCCGGGCCGCCGGGCCGCCGGGCCGGGGGTAGGTGCGTCCGCGGGCGTAAGCCCTGCCCCCGGCGCCGGGTCGGTGGCAGGATCAGGACCATGCATGAGCGTGCCGGAACCCCAGCCCTGCCCGAGGACCTCATCGACCTCGACGCCGTCCTCTCCGCCTACTACGACCGGGAGCCCGACCTCGACGACGCCGCCCAGCACGTCGTCTTCGGCACCTCCGGCCACCGGGGCTCCAGCCTCGACGGCGCCTTCAACGAGGCCCACATCGTCGCCACCACCGCCGCGATCGTGGAGTACCGCCGCTCCCAGGCGATCGACGGCCCGCTGTTCATCGGCCGGGACACCCATGCGCTCTCCGACCCGGCCTGGCGCAGCGCCCTCGAGGTGCTGGCGGCCGCCGGCGTGGAGACCCGCATCGACGCGCGCGACTCGTGGACGCCGACCCCGGCCGTCTCCCACGCGATCCTGCGCGCCAACGGGGCCGGCACCTCCGGCGGCGTCCGGGCCGAGGGACCGGGCCGGGCCGACGGGATCGTGGTGACGCCGTCGCACAACCCGCCCCGGGACGGCGGGTTCAAGTACAACCCACCGCACGGCGGCCCGGCCGGCTCCGACGCCACGTCCTGGATCGCGGCCCGCGCGAACGAGATCCTGCGGACCGGTTGGAAGCAGGTGGCCCGCGTGCCGTTCGAACGGGCGGTCGCGGCGGAGACCACCCACAAGAACGACTACATCTCCGCCTACGTCGACGACCTGGAGAACGTGCTCGACATCGACGCGATCCGGTCGGCCGGCGTGCGCATCGGGGCGGACCCGCTCGGTGGCGCCTCGGTGGAGTACTGGGCGGCGATCGGTGAGCGCTACGGGCTGGACCTGACCGTCGTCAACCCGGCGGTGGACCCGCGCTGGTCCTTCATGACGCTGGACTGGGACGGCAAGATCCGGATGGACTGCTCCTCCCCGTTCGCGATGGCCTCCCTGCGGGAGAAGATGGGGACCGACGACGGGGCGTCGCCCTACGACATCGCCACCGGCAACGACGCCGACTCCGACCGGCACGGCATCGTCACCCCCGACGGTGGGCTGATGAACCCGAACCACTACCTCGCCGTCGCCATCGACTACCTGTTCACGCGCCGCCCGAGCTGGCCGGCCGGGGCAGCGATCGGCAAGACGCTCGTCTCCTCCGCGCTCATCGACCGGGTCGCCGAGGGTCTGGGGCGACGCCTGATCGAGGTGCCGGTCGGCTTCAAGTACTTCGTGCCCGGTCTGCTCGACGGCTCCGTCGGCTTCGGTGGCGAGGAGTCCGCCGGGGCGTCGTTCCTGCGCACCGACGGCACCGTGTGGACCACGGACAAGGACGGCATCCTCCTCGCCCTGCTCGCCGCCGAGATCCTGGCGGTGACGGGGCAGTCGCCCAGCGTCCGGCACGGTGAGCTCGTCGCGAGGTACGGGGCGAGCGAGTACGCCCGCGTCGACGCACCGGCGACGAAGGCGCAGAAGGCCCGGCTGGGCAAGCTGCAGCCGGGCGACGTGACGGCGACCGAGCTCGCCGGCGACGCGATCCTCGAGCGGCTCGTCAACGCGCCCGGGAACGGCGCAGCCATCGGCGGGCTGAAGGTGACGACCGAGAACGCCTGGTTCGCGGCGCGGCCCTCGGGCACGGAGGACGTGTACAAGATCTACGCCGAGTCCTTCCGGGGCCCGGACCACCTCGCGCAGGTCCAGGCCGAGGCCAAGCAGGTGGTGGACGCCGCACTGGCGGAGTAGTCCCGGCCGGCGGCGCGCTGATCCGACCACCGAGGGGTTGGCGCCGGCGGCGGGGAGCAGCGCTCCGCGGTGCCCGACGTCACCTGCGTGCGGTGTCGCCGGCCCGGCCCCGATGGGACAATGCGGTCGTGCCCAACCCGTATCGCGAGATCTTCCGCATCCCGGGCACGATCGCATTCTCCGCAGCGGGCCTGCTCGCCCGCTTCCCGGTGGCGATGGTGAGCATCGGCATCGTCCTGATGCTCTCCATGATGACCGGGTCCTACGCCCTCGCCGGCTCGGTCTCCGCGACCTTCGTGATCGCGCAGGCGATCTGCGCCCCGCAGCTGGCCCGCATGGTGGACCGGCACGGGCAGGCGAAGGTGATGGCGCCGTCGATCACCGTCAGCGCCGTCGGGCTGGCCGGCCTCGTCGGCGCCGCCGTGACCGAGGCGCCCACCTGGACGCTCTTCGCCGCCGCGATCCTCGCCGGCGGCACGATCGGCTCGATGGGTGCGCTCGTCCGGGCACGCTGGTCCGCCGTCGTCCACACCCCGCGGGAGCTGCACCGGGCGTACTCGCTGGAATCGGCGCTCGACGAGTCCACGTTCGCGCTCGGCCCGGTGGTGGCCACCACCCTGGCCACGACGGTCACGCCCTGGTCGGCCGTCGCCGCCGCGCTCGTGCTCATCCTGCTCGGCGGCTACCTCTTCCTCGGCCAGCGCAGCACCGAACCGGCGCCGGTCCTGGCCGAGAAGCACACCCAGGGCAGCGTCATGCGCTCGGGCGCGATGGTCGGGCTCGTGGTCGTGTTCATGTGCGTCGGCGGGATCTTCGGTGCGACGGACGTCGCGGTGGTGGCGTTCACCGCCGAGCGTGGCCGCCCCGAGCTGGCCGGTGTGTTGCTGGGCATCTTCTCGGCCGGCTCGATGATTGCCGGTCTGCTGTACGGGGCGAAGCTATGGACGGGGCCGGCGTGGCGGCGGTTCGTGGCCGGCGTCGTCGTGCTCGCCGTCGGGTCCTCACTGTTCCTGCTGGTCAACAGCCTGGTCGTGATGGCGGCGGTGATGTTCGTGACCGGCTTCGCCATCTCCCCGACGGTCATCAACGGCAACGCGCTCGTCCACCACACCGTGGCGCAGAACCGGCTGACCGAGGGTCTGACGTGGCTGAGCACCGGCATCAACTTCGGGGTCTCGATCGGCTCGTCCGTCGGTGGCGCGTTCATCGACGCCCAGGGCAGCCGCGGCGGGTTCACCTTCGTGGCGGCCAGCGGCGTGCTCGCGGTGGTCTTGGCACTCATTGCGTCCCCGGTGATCCGGCGCGGCGGTGAGACCACCGGGGCGCACCTGCCCTCCTGACCCGGGGCGCCACCTGCCCACCTGAGAAGGGTGGTGCGGGCTCGCGAAAGCGGTGCCGATGCGTCAGCGTGCCCGCTCGGGCCCGCCCCCCTGGCCGACGCCGGTGACCGTGGTCAGCAGGAACACCGCGTCCTCGAGGGCCTTGACCGAGTGCCGGTCGTGGGTGAGCAGGGCGATGCCGCCGGCGGCGAGCTCGTCGTGGTCCAGCGCCGTGACCCGCACGCGGCCGCGGAGCACCTGGATGCTCGCGGCGTCGGGAGAGTTGTGCTCGGCGAGCTCCTCGCCGGATCGGATCGCCAGGATCGACTGCCGCAACGGGCCGTCGTGGAGGATGAGCTCCGCGCTGCGGCCGTTGCTGCTGGCCAGTGCGGCAGTGAGGTGCAGGTCGATGAGGGTGGGCAGGTCCGCCATGACGCCTCCGGGCTCGTTCCTCGGGACGGGCACATCCGAGCAGCGCCCGCCGCCCACCCTGGCAGATTTTCCGGCGCCGCGACACCCGGCAGCTCGCGCCGATTCATCCCGTCTGTCCGGCTCGTCCCCGTGACGGATCCGATATCTGGGATCGGCACGTCGGCCGTTTGGCCCTGCCATGATCGTCTGCAACACTCCTGCAACACCGAGGAACCACGCCCGTATCGTCACGCTGGTGCCATGACCTGACACGTCACGCGGCGGACGCCCGGCCCGGCAACGCCGTTCACCCCGTCCCGCCCGTCAGCCCCAGCCACCGGAGGCACCATGTCCCGCCGTCTCACCCGCACCGCACTGACGCTGACCGCCGCGCTCGTGCTCGCCGCATGCGGTGGCGGCGGCACGGACGAAACGACGGACGGGGCCACCCCCGGAGACACCGCCGCCGCCGATCTCGGCCTGATCAAGGACGGCGTGCTGACCGCCTGCTCCGACGTGCCCTACCCGCCCTTCGAGATCGAGGACACGAGCGCACCCAGCGGGTACAGCGGCTTCGACATCGACCTCCTCCAGGCGGTCGCCGAGAACCTCGGCCTCGAGCTCCTGGTGCAGGACGTCAGCTTCGACGCCCTGCAGTCCGGCACCACGCTCGCCGCCGGGCAGTGCGACGTCGGCGCCTCGGCGATGACGATCACCGACGAGCGCAAGGCGAACATCGACTTCTCCGAGCCCTACTACGACTCGCTCCAGTCGCTGCTGGTCCCGACGGACTCGGGTATCGCGTCCATCGACGACCTCGCCGGCAAGACGGTCGGTGTCCAGCAGGGCACCACCGGCAAGAACTTCACCGAGGAGAACGCGCCCGACGGCACCGAGATCGTCGAGTACCCCAGCGACGGCGAGCTGTGGCCCGCGCTGCAGGCCCGCCAGATCGACGCGATCCTGCAGGACCTGCCGGTGAACGTCGAGCACGCCAACGCCGACGCGGACTACGTCCTCGTCGAGGAGTACCCGACCGACGAGCAGTATGGCTACGCCCTCGCCAAGGGCGAGCGGGTCGAGCTGCTCGCGGCCATCAACGAGCAGCTGGCGGCGCTGCGCGAGGACGGCACCTACCAGGAGATCTACGACTCCTACTTCGCCGCCGACGCCTCCTGACCTGAGGGTCCCCGATGCGCAAGACCGCCCGGCGCCGCCTCTACCGCGGCTCCATGTACGCCCTGTTCGTCGCCATCGTCATGGGCGTGGCGATGGCGACGGACTGGGAGCGGTTCACGAACCAGTTCCTGCGGTGGGACATCGCCGTCGAGCAGTTCCCGCAGATCATCACGATCGCCCTGAAGAACACGATCCTCTTCACGGTGATCTCGTTCGCCGGCGGGCTGGTGCTCGGCATCGTCATGGCGTTGCTCAAGCTCTCCTCGATCGCACCGTACCGCTGGTTCGCCACCGCCTACATCGAGCTGTTCCGGGGGCTGCCGGCGCTGCTGACCATCTTCGCGATGGCGTACATGATCCCGATCGCGCTGGGCATCCAGGTGCCCGGCGGGCAGGTCGGCGCCGGGCTGGTCGGGCTGATCCTGGTCGCATCGGCCTACATGGCCGAGGTGATCCGCTCCGGCATCCAGGCCGTGCCCAAGGGCCAGACGGAGGCGGCCCGGTCGCTGGGGATGTCCCCCGCCCGGACGATGTTCTGGGTGATCCTGCCGCAGGGCTTCCGCATCACGATCCCGCCGATGACCAACGAGTTCGTGCTGCTCCTGAAGGACACGTCCCTGCTGTTCATCGCCGGCTCCACCGTGTTCACCAAGGAGCTGACCACCTTCGCGCGGGACGGGCTGACCACCAACTCCAACGGCACCACGCTGGTCATGGCGGCCATGCTCTACCTGCTCATCACCATCCCGCTGACCCGCCTCGTCGCGGTGCTCGAGCGGAAGCTTGCGAGGACGAGATGACGACGGCGGACGGCTCACCATCCCCCACCCCGGGGGTCCCGGCGATCGAGATCCACGGCCTGCGGAAGAGCTTCGGGGACCACGAGGTCCTCAAGGGCATCGACCTGACCATCCAACCCGGCGAGGTGGTGTGCGTCGTCGGACCGTCCGGCTCCGGCAAGTCCACCCTGCTGCGGACGGTGAACCTCCTCGAGGAGCCGACCAGCGGCGTCGTCCTGATCGAGGGCGTCGATCTGACGGATCCCGAGGTCGACGTCGACCGGGTGCGCACCCGCATCGGGATGGTCTTCCAGCAGTTCAACCTCTTCCCGCACATGAGCGTCCTCGGCAACCTCACCATCGCCCAGCGCCGGGTGCTGGGGCGCTCGCGGGCCGAGGCCGAGGAGGTGGCACGGGAGCGCCTCGCCCGCGTGGGTCTGTCCGACAAGGTCGACGCCTATCCCGCCCACCTCTCGGGCGGCCAGCAGCAGCGGGTGGCGATCGCCCGCTCGCTGGCGATGAACCCGGACATGATGCTGTTCGACGAACCGACGTCGGCGCTCGACCCGGAGCTCGTCGGCGAGGTGCTCGACGTCATGCAGGTGCTCGCCTCCTCGGGCATGACGATGATGGTCGTCACCCACGAGATGGGCTTCGCCCAGGAGGTGGGCGACCGCGTGGTCTTCATGGACGACGGCGCCGTCGTCGAGGAGGGTGCGCCCCGGGAGGTGCTGCGGAACCCGCAGCACCCGCGGACGCAGGCCTTCCTGTCGAAGGTCCTCTGAGCCTCGCGGCAAGCGGGATTTCTCGAGCGTGCAGGTGTTCGAGGGCTGGGCCCGCGTCCGCCGTACCCGCAGCAGCATCCGGCGCACCGAGGGCCGGCGTCCAGCACGCCCGGGAGCCCACCCTCGGCACGCCGGTGAGCCCGTGTCCGGCACGCCGGTGTGCCGGGACTTGGCATGATGGTGGCTCAGGCGGCGCCAACTCCCGGCGGCGGACACGACAGGAGGCGGTGCGTGAGCGAGAACCACGCCGGCGCCGTCGCCGCCGAGCTGGTCGCCGTCATCACCGCCGTCCACGACGGCACCCCGCACGTCCTGACGACGGCGGGTGGACGCCACCTCCCGGCCGGGCCGCTCCAGCCCGGCCATTCGATGCAGGCGGGCATGCGCTCGTGGGTCGAGCGTCAGACGGGGTACCAGCTCGGCTACGCCGAGCAGCTCTACACGTTCGCGGATCGCGACCGCGGCGAGATGCCCGTCCTGGAGATCTCCTACCTCGGCCTGACGAGGGTCCCGCGGATCACGACGCCGTGGCGCAGCTGGTACGAGTACCTGCCCTGGGAGGACCGGCGCGGCGACCACCAGGAGCAGGCGGCCGCGATCGGGCAGCACCTCCTGCACTGGGTGGGGGTGTCGCGCCCGCACGAGCGCGCTCGCAAGTACCAGCGCGCGTGCGTGACGTTCGGGCTCGACGGTCATCCGTGGAGCCCCGGCCTCGCGCTGCAGCGCTACGAGCTCTTGTACGAGATCGGGATCGTGCCCGAGTCCGGTGCCCCGACCGGCAGTTCGCTGCCCGCGGTGGTGACCGGCACGACCATGGACCGACACCATCGGCGCATCCTCGCCACCGGCCTCGCCCGGCTGCGCGCCAAGATCCAGTACCGGCCGGTCGTCTTCGAGCTGATGCCCGAGACGTTCACGCTCGGCAACCTGCAGACGACGGTCGAGGCGCTCGCCGGCCAGCACCTGCACAAGCAGAACTTCCGCCGTCTGGTGGAGCAGCAGGAGCTCGTGGAGGAGACCGGCCAGGTCGACGTCGCGACCGGCGGCAGGCCTGCCCGCCTCTTCCGCTTCCGCCGGGCCGTCCTGGACGAGCGCGAGGCGGCCGGCACCAAGCTCCCGCTGTCACGCAGCAGCTGACGAGCGGGCCGCGAGGTCGGGCGCCACCGGCGTGGCGAAGGTGGGGCCCGACGGCGGCGGCATGCTCGGCGCCGGCGGCCAGGTCCATGCGCTCCGCGTGCTCTCCGCGTGCGGACCGCCGCCACTGCCGGGACCCTGGACGTCACCGACCCGCACCGTGGGTCCGACCTGAAGGAGCAGACATGGGCATCGGAGCAGGCATCTTCCTTCTCGCCGTCGGCGCGATCCTCGCGTTCGCCGTGCAGGACGTGATCTCCGGCGTCGACCTGACGATGATCGGCTACATCTGCATGGCGGCCGGGGCACTCGCGCTGATCGTCGCGCTGGTCATGAACAGGCAGCGCACCAACACCAGCCACACCGAGCACATCGAGCGTCGCGAGGACCGCCACCTCCACGATGACGGCCTGGCATGAGCGTGCCGCGCTGACGCCGGGGACACTCCGGACGAACCGGCCGGCCCACGCGGCCGGCGCGGTGCGCCGTCGGCACCCCTAACCTGTGGCCATGGGAATCTCGTGGATCGGCATGGCGCTCGACGACGAGATCAACCGTCGCAGCGTGGTGTTCCTGCGCGACCGGGGCTGGCGCCCGCGCACGATCGGGCTGACCGGGTACGGCTCGGTCCAGTCGTTGCACGTCCTGGGTCGCGTCGTCATGGCCGATCCGGACAAGCCGGTGGACGACGCCGTCGCCCCGGTCGGGCCGATCAACCTCGCCGCCGAGGCGCAGCGGGGTTGGCGCGCGTTCTTCACCGCGCAGGTCGGCCACCTACCCGTGGTGGTCCGTGCCGGCACGCAGGAGGTCTCCACCCAGACCGACCGGGGTGGGTACATCGACGTCATGGTCCGCGACCACGGGCTGGCGCCGGGGTGGCACGAGGTGACGATCGAGGCCCGGGCGGCCGCCCCGGTGACGGCGCAGGTCCTCGTGGTGGACCCGGACGTGCGCGAGGGCATCATCTCCGACATCGACGACACGATCGTGGTGACGATGCTGCCGCGAGCGTTCCTCGCGGCCTGGAACACGTTCGTGCGGCACACCGACGCGCGCCGAGCGGTGCCCGGGATGGCGGAGCTGTACCGGACGATTTTGGTGGGCAAGCCCACGGTGCCGGTGTTCTACCTCTCGACCGGTGCGTGGAACGTGGTGCCGACGCTGAAGTCGTTCATGCACGCACACGGCTACCCCGACGGACCGATGCTCATGACCGACTGGGGGCCGACGACGACGGGTCTGTTCCGTTCGGGCATCGAGCACAAGCGCACCCAGCTCCGGAACCTCCTGATCACGTTCCCGCAGATCCGGTGGCTGCTCGTCGGCGACGACGGCCAGCACGACCCGATGATCTACGACGAGGTGGCCCGTGAGCATCCGCGGCACATCGCCGCCATCGCCATCCGTGAGCTCTCGCCGACGGAGCAGGTCCTCTCGCACGGCACCACGGAGGCGATCGACGAGCCGGCGCCGTTACGCAACGCCGAGTCCGAGCACGGTGTGCCGACGGTGCGCGGGCGGGACGGGTACGCGCTGGCGCGGGTGCTGCCGCGGGTTCTGGCGGCCGAGCGGGAGCGGCTCCGGCCCTCCTGACGCGCGCGGGCCTCACCGGCCCGGTCCCGGCGGCGGCACACCTGGGGAGCAGACGGTCCTATCAATTCTCTACCCGCCCCGGGCGTCGGCCTGGAGGCAACCCGCGGCTTCATGCCAGGCCGGTGAGGCTACGGTGCGGCGACGAGTGACGGGGTCGCCGTGGCGACCTCGAACGGGTCCGAGACCTCCGTGGTGGTGGCGAGGCCCTGGACCGGCTGCCACACGCCGGCACCGGCCACGTCGAAGACCCCGGCCCACCGGGTCGTCAACGTCACCTGCGCCGCGTCCTGGGCCTGCGTGTAGGTGTGCCCCACCGTGTGGTCGGGCCAGGGTGCGCCAGGGTCCGTGGTCGTCACCGGCGGCGATCCGTCTCCGAAGTCCCAGGTGAAGTCCACCGGCGTCATCCGGACCGCCACCGGGGTATCGAGGACCGTGAGGTCGAATGTCTGCTCCGCCGCCGTCGTCCACACGATGGTGTCGATGTTGACCAGCACCCACTCCCGGTCCGGCTGCACCTGCAACCCGCCCGGCGCCACGATCAGGTGCTGGACGTCCTCGGCGGTCAAGACGATGGGGGCGACATCGGGCTCGCCGGCGTCAGGAGGGAGGATGGTGACGAGCTGGCCGCCAAAATTCTCCGGCCGGTTGGCGGTGGGGCCACAGCCGGAGAAGTCCTGCAGATACAGGTGCTCGTCCGCGTTCACAAGGGTGAAGCGGACACAGTCGTACTCGATTTCCATGCTGCCCCCGCCACCCGCAGCAGTCCCTCCTCGCCCGGAAGTCGACTCCTCATTGGAACCGGTAAAGGAGGCAGAGTCCCCCGTAGCTTCCCCTCCGATATGGGGGTCACCGGGATCCTGGAGTGACGTGGGGGTCGCGGCCAGCACGACCGCCACGGTCACCGCTGAAATTGCAGACCCGAACGCTCGAAAGCGCCACGCGCTACTCACCACCGACATAGTCCCCGGTCTCGCCCTCGCGAACAATCCACTGATCCGATACGCGGCCGACAGCGAGCTTGAGCATGGTGGTTCCACCTGCGCTCTCAGGCCGCCGCCCAGCCTCACCGACCGCAATAGTGGGCTGCTGGCTTATCCCAATATTGACCTGAAAGAACTCGTATCCAGGTGCGGGATCATTCCCCGTGACCTCCAATATGTCGATCTCGCCGCCTTCCAGGTGCTCGCCCGCAGCGACAAGTTCTCCTACGTTGTCGATCACGCTGGTACAGAAGATGCACTCGGGGTGCGACATCGCCTTCCACTCGGTCAGATCACCCGTGGCATACACGTACGGATACAGCTCCGTGAAATACACGGCCGCTGCCTCGGCCCCCGCCACATCGTCCCGACGCATCGCGTCCGACGGCGTCGGCTTGACGACCTCGGGCGGCTCGGGTGTCGCCGTCTCCGTCGGCCCGTCGGTGGGCTCGGCGGTGGCATCCGGCCTGCTCGTCGATGGCGTCGGTATCGGTTCCACGCCGTTGCTCCCGGTACACCCGGTCAGCGCACCGGCGGCCAGCACCCCCGCCACGCAGGCCAGCACTCCGTGTCGTCGTCGCTCCCCCAAGCTCATGACCCCCGAACGTAGCGGTACCGTCCATCCGCTCGCTCGGGTTTGGGCCGGCTTGTGGACAGCGCCCCGGACTCACAGCCGCCCGCGCACCGGCGTGCGCTCGGCGGGGTCAGGGCCGTCGGGCATGACCCTCTCGGCGCGCACACCGAGGAGCCGGATCTCGCGCCCGGGCTCCAGCCGCCCGGCGAGGGCGAGTGCCGCCCCCACCACCTCGCCCCGCTCGACCGTGGGCGCGGGCAGCTTCCTCCCCGTCACCTTGGTGGTGAAGGGGGCGTAGCGGACCTTGAGGGTGACCCGGAAGACGGGCCGCCCCTCGCGGGCGGTGTCCGCGAAGACCTGGTCGGCGAGCTCGCGCACCGCCGCGTCCACCTGCGCGGGCGTGGTGAGGTTGTGCTGGTACGTCCGCTCCCGGCTGTGTCCGCGGGCAACCCAGGGCGCGTCGTCGACGACGGCCGGCCCGATCCCCCGGCCGAGCTCGTGGTACCAGACCCCCATCCGGGGCCCGAACTCGGCGACGAGCACCTCCGCCGGCGCCGCTGCGAGCTGTGCCACCGTGCCTATCCCGTACCGGGCGAGCCGCCGCGACACCTTCGCTCCCACGCCCCACAGGTCCCGGGTGGGCCGCTCCCCCATCACCTCGAACCAGTTGGCCGCGCTCAGCCGGAACACCCCGCGCGGCTTGCCGAACCCGGTGGCGATCTTCGCCCGCACCTTGTTGTCCCCGATCCCCACCGAGCAGTGCAGCGCGGTCGAAGCGAGCACCGCGGCCTGTGCGCGACGGGCCAGGGCCTCCGGGTCGTCGGTGGTGACCCCGAGGAAGGCCTCGTCCCAGCCGAGCACCTCGACGACGACGCCGAGGTCCCGCAGCGTCGCCATCACCTGCTCCGACGCCGCCTCGTAGGCCGGGGCATCGACGGGGAGGAAGACGGCGTCGGGCACCTTACGGACGGCGATCTTCATCGGCATCCCCGAGCCGACCCCGAACTCCCGGGCCTCATAGGACGCGGTGGCGACGACGGCGCGCTCGGTCGGGTCGCCGCGCCCGCCGACGACGACCGGCAGCCCGGCCAGTTCCGGGCGACGCAGCACCTCGACCGCGGCGATGAACTGGTCGAGGTCGACGTGCAGCACCCAGGCCCGGGCACCCTCGCTCATGCCATCGAGTGTGGCCCTACCCCGCCAGGGCGTCAGCCGGGGCCGCCGCACAGGTTGAGGCCGACGTCGCCGTCGTGCAACAGAACCCGGGCGCCGTCCCGTCCGTCGGGACGCCGGGGTAGGACCATCTCACCGAGCCACCGCACACGGCGCAGGCGCACCACCGCGGTTAACGTCCCCAGCGACGATCACCACGACGACGCGGAGCCACCGCAACAAGGGGGTACGGCCGATGCGCATCCAGTCCGCAGGCCCGGCGCTGCGCTGTCGAATGCGTGGCCGCGCGCCGCGTCGCTGACCCGTTCCGGTCGGTACCGACGCCGGCGCGCGGGACCCCGCCCGGCTCAGCACACCGCCCCACCATCCCCGATCGGAGCACCACCATGACCACGACCTCCACCGTCATCGCCGACCCGACTCCCCGCATCGCCGACTTCACCGTCGCGGGCACCTGGCGGGACCGGTTCTCCACCGACGTCACGGCGCGCGACTTCGCGTTCACCGTCGCCGAGCCCGATTCCATCGGGGGAACCGATGAGGCCCCCAATCCCATCGAGTACCTGCTCGGCTCCCTCAACGGCTGCATCAGCGTGGTCGTGGAGTCGGTCGCGGAGGAGCTGGGCATCACCGTCGAGGCGCTGTCCACCCACGCGACCGGTTCGCTCGACCTGCGCGGGTTCCGCGGCACGGCCGACGTCTCCCCGCACTTCCAGCAGTTGACGATCACGCTCACGCTGACCTCGGGGGCACCCGTGGACGCGCTGGCGGAGCTGCGCACCCTGGTGCTGCGCCGGTGCCCGGTGTTCAACCTCATCAAGGACGCCGGCGTCGACCTGCGCGAGGAGTGGACGTTCCTCCCCGCCGGCTGAGGCGACCCACGTGGGCCCCGGCCCTGGCACCTGCCCGGGCCGGGCCCCACGTCGTGCTCAGGCGAGCGAGAGGAAGAGCTTCTCGAGCTTCTGGACGTCGAGGGTCTCTTCGCCATCCTCGGTGTCCGTGAGGCACCGGCGCATATTCGAGGCGATGATGGCGAAGCCGGCGCGGTCCAGCGCCTTGCTGACCGCGGAGAGCTGGGTGATGACGTCCTCACACTCCCGGCCCTCGTCCAGCATCTTGATGACCCCGGCAAGCTGGCCCTGGGCGCGCTTGAGCCGGTTGATGACCTTGCCCATGTCCGTGCGGTCGAGCTCCATGACTACCTCCTCGAGACCCTCGGCCCAGGATACCCTGGCGGGTACCGGTTCCCCGGGGGGTAGGCAGCAACCGCGCGACGGTCGCGTCACACCGCGCCCTCGAGGCTGGCGAGCGCCGAGCGCAGCTTCAGTGCGGCGTCGTCCGCGACGGAGGCGAGCGCAGTATTGCCCGTGACCCCGACCATCACCTGCGGGTCGAGCGCCTCCACCACCACACCGTCAGCGACGGAGCGCACGACGACGTTGCACGGCAGGAGCAGCCCGATCGACTCCTCGGCGGAGAGGGCACGGTGGGCGAGCGGCGGGTTGCACGCGCC
Source organism: Georgenia sp. (assembly GCF_054605595.1). Taxonomy (NCBI): domain Bacteria; kingdom Bacillati; phylum Actinomycetota; class Actinomycetes; order Allobogoriellales; family Allobogoriellaceae; genus Georgenia; species Georgenia sp. The sequence continues at coordinate 29,226 of NZ_JBTSDU010000019.1, forward strand.
GAGGATCACCTGCGGCTCGATGTCGACGTCGAGCTTCTCCTTGAGCGTGGCGGCCATGTCGATCTCGGTGAGGACGCCGAAGCCCTGCGCGGCGAGCGCCTCGCGGACGGCGCTGAGGGCCGCCTCGAAGGACTGGTCGAGCGTGACGGAAATACCGTAGGTGGTGGTCATGGTTACCCCTTCGATTGGATACCCCATAGGGTATGTCAGAGGACATCGAAAGGAAACCCCCATGACCACCTCCCCCGCCCCCACCCCGCCCACGTCGTTCGTCGACAGGCTGCGCCGACTCTTCGGCCGCTCCGCCGACGGCGCTCTGGGCAGGAGCGTGGACGCGGCACGGGCCGTCGCACTGGTCCGGGACGGCGCCGCCCTCGTGGACGTGCGCGAACGCGCCGAGTGGCGCAGCGGCCACGCACCGCAGGCGGTGCACATCCCGCTCGGCGAAATCACCACGCGCGCCAACCGCCTGCACAAGGACCGGCCGGTCGTCGTGATGTGTGCGACCGGGATGCGCTCGCGCACGGGCGCCAAGCAGCTGCGCTCCCTCGGCTACGAGGCCACCTCGCTCTCCGGCGGCATCGGAGCGTGGCAGCGCGCCGGTGGGGCGGTGCGCCGATGAACGCCCCGACGCCTGCGCGCCGCATCGTCATCGTCGGCGGTGTGGCCGGCGGCATGAGCGCCGCGGCCCGGGCCCGCCGGCTCGACGAGCATGCCAAGATCGTCGTCCTCGAGCAGGGCGACCACGTCTCCTTCGCCAACTGCGGCCTGCCGTACCACCTCTCCGGCGAGATCGGCACGCGGGACGCCCTGCTGCTGCACACCCCGGAGACCCTGGCCGCCACCCTCGACCTCGATGTGCGCACCGGACACCGCGTCGCCTCGATCGACCGCGCCATCGAGGAGGTGAGCGTGGAGACGGCGCAGGGCACCTACCGTCTCCCCTACGACGCCCTCCTGCTCGCGCCCGGGGCCACCGCCGTGCGGCCCCCCATCGAAGGTCTCGACCACCCCGGTGTGCACGCGCTGCGGACCATCCCCGACGTCGACGACGTGCGCGCGGCGGTCGACCACCTGCTCGCCGGCCGGACCGGGAGCGAGCCGCCCGTGGCGGTCGTGGTCGGCGCCGGCTTCATCGGCCTCGAGGCCGTCGAGGCGCTGACCTCGCGCGGCCTGCGGGTGCACCTCGTCGAGCTCGCCGACCACGTCCTGCCCCCGCTCGACGCCGAGCTGGCGCCCCTGCTCGCCGACGAGCTCGCCGCCCACGGCGTCAAGGTGCACCTGTCCGTCGGGGCCCAGTCGATCATGCCCGTCGCTGCGCTCGCCGGCGTCGACGGCAGTGCGCCCACGAACATCGCTGGCCGCATGCCCGCACGCACGAGCGATGGCGGCGCGGGCGGCCCCGTCGTCGTCCGCCTTTCCGACGGCGCGCACGTGACCGCGGATCTCGTGGTCGTCAACGTCGGGGTGCGCCCGGCCTCCTCGCTCGCCCGCGACGCCGGGCTCGACCTCGGCCCCACCGGTGCCATCCGCGTCGACGGCGACCAGCACACCTCGGACCCGCACATCTGGGCGGTGGGCGACGCCGTCGAGGTCTCGCACGCGGTCACCGGGCTCACGAGCCCCGTGCCGCTCGCCGGGCCGGCCAACCGGCAGGGCCGCCGGGCCGCGGACAGCATCTGCGGACACCGCACCACGCCACAGGCCAGCGTGCTCGGCACCGCGATCGTGCGCGTGTTCGGCCTCACGGCCGCCGTCACCGGGGCCAGCCAGGCCGCGCTGCGCACGGCCGGCATCGAGCACGAGGTGGTGCATCTGCACCCCAGCCACCACGCCGGGTACTACCCGGGTGCCGAGCAGATCCACCTCGTGGCCAGCTTCGCACCGGACGGCACGCTGCTCGGCGCGCAGGCCGTGGGCCGCGACGGCGTCGACAAGCGGATCGACGTCCTGGCGACGGCGCTGCGCGCGGGCATGGGAGCCGACGACCTGGCCGAGCTCGAGCTGGCCTACGCGCCGCCGTTCGGGTCGGCCAAGGACCCGGTGAACATGCTGGGGTTCGTCGCCCAGAACGCCCTCGACGGCACGATGCCGCAGTGGCAGGCCCGGGACCTCGACGTGGCCCGCGAGCGCACCCTGATCCTGGACGTGCGCTCGCGCGGCGAGCACGCTGCCGGCCACCTCGAAGGGTCGCTGAACATCCCGCACACCGAGCTGCGGGAACGTCTGGACGAGGTCCGCGACGCCGCCGCGGGCCGCCCGGTCAGCGTGTACTGCGCCTCGGGGGTGCGCTCCTACCTCGCCACCCGGATCCTGCGGGGCGAGGGGTTCGACGCCCGCAACCTCTCCGGCGGCTGGCTCACCCTCGTCACGGCACGCCCCGACGTCGCTGCCGCGCCGCGGACGGGCGTGACGGAGCAGGTCCCGGCCTAAGGCCCTCGACCTGCGGTCATCGGCCGCGATCGCCGGGCACCACGGCGGGGCCCGGGCGGGCGAGTCTCCCGCCCGGGCCCCGTCGATCGTCACGGCACGGGCCGCTCGCGTCGCCGACGCTATCCGGTGGCGGCTCAGCGTTCGCAGGCGACGCCGTCCGAGTCGCCGTCGCGGTACCAGTCGTACTCCGGGTCCACGCCCGCCACGTAGTCGCCGAGGCCGGCGGCCTTGGCCTCCTTGCACGTACCGAACCGGGGGTCGGTGCCCGCGCCGGCCGGCGCAGGTGCCGGGGCAGGTGCAGGTGCCGGGGCCGGGGCCGGTGGAGGAACGGACGCCGCGAGCTCGGGCATGAGCGGCGCCGTCGCGCGCTCGGGCAGCGGCTGGTCCGGGCATAGCCTGAGTACCCGCACCATCGCGTCCCGTTCGGCCTCGGTCACCCACAGCCCGTACTCGACCTTCACCGCCACCTGCCGGGCGACGTAGGCGCACCGGTAGGTCTTGTCGGGCGGCAGCCAGGTGGCGGTGTCACCGTCCCCCTTCTGGGCGTTGAGCGGTCCGTCGACGGCGAGCAGGTTCAGCGGGTCGTTGCCGAACTCGCGCAGGGTCGAGGTGACCCAGCCCTGCGCACCCTTCTGCCAGGCGTCGCTGAGGGCGACGACGTGGTCGATCTGGACGTCGCCGGACGTCGCCGCGCCGCGGGTGAACGCGATGGCGGTGCCCGAGTACGGATCGTTCAGGGTGCCGCGCTCCACCACGCAACCATTCGTCCCGGGACCGACCACCAAGCCGACCAGGTCGCGACGGAGGATGTCGTTGCGGATGTCACAACCGTTGCGGTCCTGGTCGTAGGCGCGGTAGGCGAACGCGTCGCGGTCGTACCCGGTCTTCGGCGCCCGGCCCTTGACCTCGAGGCCGGCGACGGCGGCCAGGGCGCTGCCGGGGGGCGCCTGCGGCGCGGCGTCGGACGTCGGGGCTACCGAGGGATCGGGGGTCGCGGTATCCGTCGGCGCGGGCGTGGGCTCTCCCGCCGCGACGGGCACGGGCGGCGCCGTCGTCGTCGGCCCGGCCCCAGCCGGCGCCGAGGTGGTGCTGCTCGCCGAGGCGGCGGGCGAGTCCGGCGCCGACCCGTCCAGCGCGTCACCGATGCCGGCGACCACCGCGACGGCGGCGGCCAGGAGGATCGGCATGCGCCACCGCGGGCGGCGTCTGCGCCCAGCCTCATCCAT